>DASUAC010000089.1:0-8190 GCA_035763985.1 Jatrophihabitans sp.
CGCTCAGCCCGGCCTCGGCCAGGCTGACCGTGACCGGCACCGGGTCGGCGCCGGCCGGCTGGACGCTGGCCGGCACCAGCACCCGGCTCGGGTCGGGCAGCAGCCGCTGCAGCAGCAGCTCCAGCTGCGGGCTGGCCGCCGCCCGCGGGGTCATCGCCGGCCAGCCCGGCACGGCCGGCAGGTCGGCCGGCAGCAGCAGCGCCACCCGGTGGCTGAGCGCGATGCCGCCGCGCGGGGTGCGCAGCGCGTCCAGCTCCGGCACGCTGCCCTCGCCGTCGGCCAGCGCGTCCAGGGTCGCCGCGGCCCGGCTCGGCGCGCCGTTCACCGCGTGGTGCACCGCGTCGGCCAGCAGCGCGTCGGCGGTCGCGTCCATGATCTCGTGCAGGCCGGCCAGGGCCGCGTCCACCGCCGGCCGCAACGGAGTGGCCGGCCGGTTGGCGTCCTCGGCCTGGATGCGGTCCAGCAGCGCCCGCAGGTCGGTGGCGCCCGCGGTCAGCTTCTCGGCCAGCACCAGCCCGTCCACCAGGCCGGCCGGCAGGGCGGTGGCGGTGAGCGTCCCGTCCTCGGTCACCGTACGGGCCGGGGACGGCGCGATCGCCCGGAACTCGGCCAGGTAGCTGCCGGCCACCGTCTGCTGCAGGGTGCGTTCGAACAGGTAGCCCAGCGCCGCCCCCGGCGACAGGCCGGCTCGCACCGCGGCCAGCAGCTCGTCGGCGGCCCGTACCCGGGCCGAGCCGAGGTTGATCGCGAACGGGTTGGCCGCGCCGCCGGCGTGGCTGTCGTACCCGCTGCGCAGCACCGCCGCGGTGACCGCCTGCGGCAGCGACGGGGCGTGCACGAAGCCGATGTCGGCGGGCGCCGCGCCGGCCGGCCGGAGGTCGGTCAGCCAGCCGTAGCCGCCGAGCAGGACGCCGGTGGGCCGGCTGGCCCGCTGGGCGGCCAGCCGGCGGGCGGCGATCGAGCTGATCCAGGCGTCCAGCCGGTGGCTGGTGGCGTCCAGGGTCTGCCGCAGGTGCCGGTCGAGCAGCTCGTCGTCGGCCTCGGCCAGCGTCCGCACCGCGCTGCGGAACCGGTCGATGCCCGCGCCCGCCGCCCCGGCCTGGCCGGTCTGCAGGTAGCTGCTCAGCGGCACCGTGCCGATCTTGGTGCTCTGGACGGCCGACCAGACGGTCTGGTCGACGCCACCCGGCCGGATCCCGATCAGCTCCGGGTCCAGGTGCTGCCAGTCGGCCAGCTGGTGCCGGCCGGCCAGCAGCCGGACCGCGGCGTCGGCGTACTCCCGGAGCAGCGAGTGGCGCAGCAGCCGGTACAGCAGCGGGGTGCCGGTGCCGGGCAGATCGGGCTGGCCGAGCAGGGTCGCGACGGTGGTTGCCCGGTCGGCCAGCTGGGCCAGCCAGCCGGCCGCCGGCGTACCGTCCGCGCTGACCCGCGGGCCGGTCAGCAGGCTCGGGAATTCCGCGCCCACCAGCCCGGCCGCGCGCGGCCGCCAGGCGATGCCGACGTCGTGCAGCAGTTGCCGGCTGCTCTCGCCGGTCACCGACTCCCAGTCCGGACGCAGGCCCGGCTGGGCGAAGCGCCACAGGTTGCGCAGGTAGTCCGGGCCGAGCTGCACCCGGGCGAACACCTCCGGCGACACCGGGGCGGTTCCCATGATGTCGAGCAGCGCCCGGTTTGCGGTGTCCACGTCGAACTGCTCGGCGCCCAGCCGGGGCAGCGCCTGCGCGGCCGGCCACCAGACCGTGTCCCGCAGCGCCCGCAGCGCCGCCACCACCGGACGGAACGCCGCCTCGTGCGCGTCCGGCTGCCAGCGGTCCAGCGCGGTGGTCAGCAGGATCCCGTACGGCTGCCGGCCGATGCCGACGGTGGGCAGGTGACCGCCCGGCCGGACGTGGTCGGCGAAGTGGTCGCGGGCCGCGAGCACCGTGCCGTCGCCGTACCGGGATGCCGTCTCGCCGGCCAGCCAGTCCGCCAGCCGGCTGTCCTCGGCCGGGCCGCCCCGGCTGGTCCGGTCCAGCCAGCGGAAGTAGGCGAACCGCGCCGTACGGTCGTGCTGCAGGGCGGCCGCGGCCACCCGCCAGTCGTCGGCCGGGGTGCCGTAGTCGCCGGTCCGCTGGTGCCAGAGCTGCACCAGCGCGGCGTCCACCTGGGCGCTGAGCTGGCCGGCCGCGACCGCCGGATCCTTGAGGTTGTGCTGCTTGGCGTACAGGGTGATCGCCTGCTGCCAGGCATCGGTGAAGCCGGCGGTTCCCGGCTCGCCCGGGTCGGTGCCGAGCACGCCGGTGATCACCCCGCGCTGGGCGGTCGGCCACAGCCGCTGCCGGTCCAGTGAGCGCAGGTAGGCGTCGTCGGCGATCACGTTGCTGTGGTCGGGCCGGCGCGCCTCCTCGCCGGAGTCGGCGATCAGCAGCTGGCCGAGGAAGTAGCCCCAGGTGGCCGCCCACAACGCCTCGTTCATCGCCCGGGCGGTCCGCTCCTCGGTGGCGGTCGCGCCGCTGGCCAGGTTCACCGCCCGGTCGGCGGTGGCGGGCAGGCCGAGCAGCCGGCTGAGCCGGCCGGCCACGCTGTCGGCGACCGCGGTGGCCGGTGCCGGGTCGGCGGCCGTGACCTGGTAGTCGGCGCGGAAGCCGGGCGAACCGGGTGCGTAGCCGGACGCCTGGCCGTCGGTGTTGTTGGTGCGGGTGCCCGGTGCGAGGTAACGCAGCCCGTCGGTGTAGTAGTGCCGGTCCAGCAGGTCGGCGAACCGGCCGGCGCCGGTCGCCGGATCGGTGGACTCGGCCACCCCGTAGACCAGCAACCGGTCCACCCCGTTGCGCATGGCCGGGCTCAACGGCAGCCGCAGCCCCATCCCGACCTCGACGGCGGCGTCGAAGTTCAGCATCCAGTCCGGCAGCGCACCGGTCTGCGGGTCCGGCCCGGCCGGCAGCGGGCCGGCCGGCAGCGGCAGCCCGGTGACCCGTACCGTCTCGAGGCCGGTCTGCGCCACCGCGGTCCACCGGCTCGGCAGCGCCACCGCCTGCGGGGTACGGGTCCAGCTGCCGGCTCGGCCGGCGGCCGGGTTGCCGGTACGGGTGGCCCGGGCGATCCAGGCGGCCCGCGGCGCGGAGAACCGGTCGGCCAGCTGCTGCCAGGCGGCCGCGGTCAGCTCGGCGTCACCGGCCTGGCTCCAGTAGAACTGCCCGGCGGCCAGTTCGGCGGCGGTCAGTTCGGGCTCGAAGCTGTCCAGGTGGATGGTGTCCGGGATGACGCGAACAGCCAGCGTGTCGGTCAGCCAGCGGATCTCCAGCCGGATCGGCAGCAGGGCGATCGGGTAGCCGGCGGCCAGGTTCCACCCCGTGGGTGCGGTCATCGCAGCTCAGCCCTCCGCCGCCAGGTAGACGCTCAGGTGCACCACGATCAGGGCCGGCGGCCGGACGCTGATGTGCGCCATGTCGGCGGCGGCGAAGCCCCATCGGTGCCGTACCGGCTGGCCGGGCAGATCCGGCAGGGTCAGCTGCCGCAGGGCGGCCTCGGTGCCGTGGGCGTAGCGCAGCGCCAGGTAGTCCTCGGCGTCGCCGGCCACCTGCGGCCAGGTCAGCTCCCGCCAGCAGGCCGGCGGCCGGTAGTCGGACGGCGGGTCGATGACCGGTTCGTCGAGGCCGAACCGGCCGGTGCCGCCGTGCTCCTGGAACACCAGGTAGTGGCCGAGTCCGTCGGTGTCGCCGCGGGCCTGCTCGATCGAGAAGCCGAAGGCCAGGAACCGGGTGTCGGCGGCCAGCACGCCGCTGAACAGCGGGTCGATCCGCTGGCCGAGGTCGGCGGTCCGCTTGCCGTCGGCGGTGGCCACCGCCGGGACGGCGTAGAGGGCCAGCTCGGACAGCTGCCGGATCAGCTCGCCCCGGATCACCACCACCGTCATGTGCTCGGTCTGCCGGCCGGGCGGGGCGTGGCTGCCCAGGGCCGAGGTGACCGGCCAGTCCGACTGGTCGGTGATGTCCTCGCCGCCGCTCCAGTACTGCCGGAAGTAGCTGGCGCCGGTCGGCGCCGGGAACCCGCGCCAGGCCAGCTCGCGGCCGAACTCGGTGTTGGCGCCGGTGAGGATCGCCTCGACCACCGCCGGGTCGCTCTGCAGCACGGTCACCGAATCGTTCGGGAACTGCGGCATGCCCGGCACCAGCTGGGACAGCCCGGACGCCAGCTGCAGTTCGGACAGCGGCTGGTCGAAGCGCGGCACCACCAGCACCGAGGCGATCGGGTCGCCGACGTCGCTCTGACCGGTGCCGAGGTCGATCCGGCCGGCGATGGCGGCGGGCACCGCGGTGGCCGGATCCAGCGCGCTGCGCACCGCGCCGGCCAGTTCGCCGACCGGCACACTGGCCGGCGGTGGCACCGGATTCCCGGCCGGGATCCAGGGCACGATCTGGCCCTGCACGGCGCTGGCCGCCGTCCGGAACGCGTTGGTCACGCCGAGCCGGGTGACGGTGGTGTCGTGGGTGATGCCGGCATAGAGCAGGTACAGCTGGCCGGCGGACAGCGGTGCGCTGACCTCGATCTCCGGGCCCCAGTCGGCCAGGTCGCCGGTCGGGGTCAGGTACCGGATCCGCAGGCCGCCCTGGACCGCCGGCGCGCCGGGCAGCGAGGACGACAGCTGCCGGCTGTAGAGCACCACCAGGTCGCCGTAGCCGTCCCCGGTGTAGTCGGCGGCGGCCAGCGCCACCTGCTGCCAGTCCTTCGGCAGTACCGCGTCCCAGCCGGTCGACTCCTGCCAGCTGCCGACCGCGGTCGCGCTCACCGGCGCGGTGAACAGCCGCCGGCCGAGCAGCAGGTAGATCCGGCCGCAGGCGACCGCCAGCGACATCACGTCGGCGTGCGGCTCGGCGGCCGGCAACGGAACGGTGATCACGTTCTGCACGCTGGCGTTGGTGCCGACCCGGTGCAGCACGCTCAGCTGCCGGATCGAACCCGCCGACACCGTGTAGGCGATGATCACCGACGGGGTGCCGGTGCCGTCCAGGTCGGCCACCGCGATCGCGGACGACAGGTGCACCCACGGCGGGGGCGGTATCGGGATGCCGGAGGGCATGATCGGCGGGTTGATCTGGTTGCGGTACAGCTGATAGCTCGGCCAGGTGTTCGGGCCGTCCGGGTGCGGGATCGGGCTGATCGCTCCGGTCACGCCGGGGATCAGGTCGCCGCGCAGCTCGCAGCTCACCGTCAGGGTGCACTGCCAGGAGTTGTACGAGCCCCATTCGAGGGTCTCCACGCTGAGCGCGGCGGCCGCGATGGCCGGCGTCGACTGCGGCGAGGCCTGGTAGATCGCCACCGCGCCACCGCCGGCCTGGCCGACGCCGGTGTGGTCCACGATGCCGACCGGACGCAACACGGACGCGGTGACCGGCGGCGGTCCGTACGGCCGCCAGCCGTGCAGCGGGGTGCCGTCCCAGTCGGTGAGCACGCCGATCCCGGTGGGGTAGGCCCAGGCGTCGCTGAGGTAGCCGGGGGCGAGCAGGCCGTCCCGGGTGCCGGCGGTGAGTTGCCGGGCCGCGGTCTCCCAGGACAGTCGCGGGGCGGCCACCTGCTGTGCGGTGAGTTCGCGCAGGGTCACCCGCGGCGCACCGGCCGGGCTGAGCGTGGACAGCGTCTGGGTGCCGGACACCGGCGTCAGCTCCGGTACCACCTGCCCGGCGCCGGTGGCCGGATCCGCCACCCGGTCCAGCGCGGTGATCGGGGCGCCGGCCCGCTGGGCCAGCGGGCCGGCCGGCCGGGTCAGCCGGCGGAACGCGGTGCTGCTCGCCGCGGCGGCCGAGGCGTTGCCGGCCAGCACCTGCGCCACGCTGGCGGCGGCCGTCGCCTCGCCGGCCGGAAGGCTCTCGGCCGTACGCAGGCTCTCGGCCGTACGCAGGCTCTGCCCGCCGCCGATCACCTGGTGGGCCCCGGAGCTGAGCTGCAGCAGCGTGGCATCGTCCAGGGCGCCCGGCTGACCGGCGGCCACCGTCCCAGCGTACCGGCTGGCGCCGGCCGCCCGGGCCAGTTGCGCGCCGCGCAGCAGTTGGTTGGCCGCGGCCAGCTCACCGGCCTGCTCCCAGGCGGCGGCGATCAGCGTCTCCTGCCGGGCGCGCACCAGCCGGGCGCCCTGGCCGGCCGCCACCCGGTACCGCGGGTCGGTGTTCACGCCGGCCAGCCAGCCCGGCCCGTCCGGCAGGCTGTCCAGCCCGGCCTGCCGGCCGCCGTACAGCGGCGGCCGCAGTGCCGCGCCGGACTCGGCCAGCCGCTGCCGCAACGCCTGCTGGATCTGCCCGGCCACGTCCGGGTCCGGCCAGCTGCCGGGCTGCACCTCGGCGGCGACCAGGCTGCCCTCCAGGTCGATCAGCCAGGCCGGCTCGCCGGCGGCCGGTCCGGGCAGGCCGCCGCCGGCGTTGCCGACATCCAGTGGCCTGGTGCCCACCCCGGTCAGCCGGCAGGGCGTGAGCCGGTCCACCAGCGCGCGGATGTCGCCGTCCTCGCCGGTGCTGAACGTCCAGCTGTAGTAGACCGGCAGGGTCACCGTGCCGTCCGCGCCGTACTGCCAGGCATGCTGCAGCGGTGCGTCGTCCGGGCCGGCCGGCTGGCCCAGGCCGGCCCGCACGCCGGCGTCGGTGGTCGGCACCAGGCAGGCCAGGTAGCCGGTGTCCGGTTGCAGCCGGCGCGGGCAGAGGACGCGCGCCAGCCCGCGGCCGGGCTCGGCGAGCAGCGTCTCGGCCACCGGATCGGTCGGGTTGTCGGTGCTGACCTGGGCGTGCGTCCACAGCCAGGCGGTGGTCAGGTCGGGCAACTCGGCGATCGGCGCGGTCAGCACCGCCAGCCGGTCCGGGCCGGCCGGGCTGAGCTCGGCGGCCATCGCCGGCAGCACCACCAGGGTCAGCCACGGGTGCAGGCCGCGCCGGGCGGTGTCGCTCGGCGCGTCCTGCTGCGGGGTGCCGGTGGACAGCAGCCAGGGCAGCCGGGCGTCGGTGAACTCGACGAAGGAGAACCACGACCGCTCGGCGTTCAGCGTGCCGGGTGGTGGATACACCCGCCCGATCGCCTCCGGGGCCAGGCCGAGTACGTCGCCGGGTCCGTGCAGCCGGGCGGTCAGCTGCCCGGTGCCGCTCGGACCGGCCGAACCGCCGGGTGCGCCGAATGCCAGCTGGACCGGCAGCTCGACCGCCGTCGGGCCGAGCTGATCCAGCGAGCCGGCACCCGGGATCGCCCAGCTCAAGCCGCCGCGCACCCAGCTGAGGAAGTGCACCGTCTGGCTCATGACATTGCCGCCGGGTCACCGGCCAGTTCGGCCCAGCGGGACGGGCGCGGCCGGACGGTCACCGGACGACGGCCGCCGGGGCGCACCGCCCGCGCGAGGCCGGTCGGACGAACGGCGGCCGGTGCGAGGCCGGTCGGACGAACGGCGGCCGGTGCGACGCCGGCCAGCGTGGCCGGCAGGGTGGTCGGCAGCTCGCCGGCCGGGTCGACGAACTCCAGGTCGAAGGTCAGCGAGGCGATGTCGGCCGCGCCGAGCGCGTCGACGTCCGGGGCCGGCTCGGCCAGGTCGACCCCGGCCTGCTGGGTCTGGAAGGCCGGCGCGGCCAGCTTGCGGTCGTCGGTGAGGTTGAGGAAGTTCGCCGGGGCGAAGTCGTCCAGCACGTCCGGGGTGGCGGTCACCGGGTGCCCGTTCAGCTCGGCCTGCAGGATCGTCACCGTGCTCGGCCCGGTGATGGCGGCCGGACCGAGCCGGTCGAGGTGGATGGCCAGCGGCGCGACCCGCTGGTGGAAGGACAGCCGGGCCAGCGGATGCACCCGGAACGTCCCGGGCGGCGCGTCCGGCAGCCGGAGCCAGCCGTTGCCCGGCACGACGGCCAGCCAGTTGGCCGGTTTGCCCACCTCGGCGGTCAGCAGCCCGATCAGGTTCACCGGCGGCACCGCCGGCGGCTGCGCGGCCGAGGAGCCGAACGAGACGTCCAGCGACAGGCTGACGCTGAACATGAACAGGCTGATGCTGACGGTGCCGTGCACGTGCCAGGGCGACGGGCCGGTGAGCGTGCCGCTCAGCGAGATGGCCAGCAGGTTCATCCCGAGGAAGCTGATCGACACCGAGGCGGCGAAGTCCACCCGCAGCCCGAACGGGGCGAGATTGATCAGCGTGTCCAGGCTGACCGAACCCTCGGCCACCGCGCCGCCGCCGCTCAGCCGCAGGTCGGC
>DASUAC010000090.1:0-5962 GCA_035763985.1 Jatrophihabitans sp.
ACCGAGCTGGCCTGGCCCGGCCGCAGGTCGTGCATTCCGAAGGCGAGCACCAGCAGGTCGATCGGTTCGTCGGCGGCCACAAGCGACTCGATCAACGGCTGGCACATCTCGGCGTAGGACTGGCCCAAGCCGGCCTGCCGCACCTCGTCGTGATAGGCCAGACCGTACGGCGCCACCATGTCGGACAGGTAAACCTGCAGCCGCGGATCCCGGGCGGTCGCCGAGGCATTGTCGAACAGCTGCCGGCAGCCGCCGGCCAGCCGCAGTGCAGCGCCGGGTCGTGCCCGCGGCGGCCCGGACCGGAATACCACTCAGTCGTCCGTCAACGCGTGGCTGGCGACGAAGCTCGCCAGGGTGCCGATCGTCTCCAGGTCGTCCTGGCCGATCTCCTCCACGTCGATCTGGATCTCCAGCGTCTCCTCCAGTTCCAGCAGCAACTCCAGGGTGCTGGACGAGCTGAGCCCGAGCTCGTCGAACAGCCGGGCGTCCTCCGCCGGTTCGGCCATATCGCGCTTGAGGATGCGCGGCAACAGGGTGCCGATACTGCTGACGACCCGCTCGCGCAGGTCGGCGTCGATCACCTGGTCGGTCACTTGGTCACTTCCCTCGCTCGTCTGCCTCTTGCCTTCAGTGCTGGAACACCATGGCGGAGAACACCGCACCTTGACCGGCGGCCGCCATCAGGTAGTAGTCGCCCGGCTGCAGCAGGCCACGCTCCTGCGCGGTCCGGTAGTTGATCAGGCCGTCCGCCGCGAAGCAATGGCCGAATACTCCGACGTTGTCCAGCAGCACCCGTTGCCGGGGGAAGTCCATTCGCTTGCACAGCCGTCGCCAGGAGACCGAGTTGACGTTGTGCGGCAGGATCAGCGCCAGGTCCGCCATGCTCAGCCCGGCCTGGTCCACCGCCTGCCGCAGCACGTCGGCCAGGCATTCTCCGTAGGCCTGTCCGTACCGGGCCGCCGCCTCCACCTCGTCGGTGATCCAGCCGTCGAAATCCCCCCGCATGCTGGTGGCATAGGACAGCACGCGGTCCGAGCTGCCGGTCGCCGAGACCAGGCAGGCGGCCGAGCCCTCGGAGAACAGCGAGGTCTCCGGCACCAGCCGGGTGTCCTGGCTGAACGTCTTCATGCCGGCCACGATCAGCGCGAGGGATTCCGGATCGCCGTCGGCGGCCAGCAGCCGGCCGGCCAGGTCGATGGCCAGCAGCGTGCTGGCACAGGCGTGATCGGTCACCGAGAAGGCGATCGCCTCGGTGAGCCCGAGTTCGGCGCAGACGTCGTGCAACGGATTGATCGGATAGGGCACCGTCGCGCGGCTGCCGCCGGCGTAGATGACGTACCGGATGCGGTGCTCGAGGCCGGCCAGTTCGGTGAGCTTGCCGGTGGCGGCGAGCAGCAGGTCGGTGAGCGTGCCGTCCGGATCCCGGCACACCTCGGACAGGCCGTAGAAACGCTGGAACAGCTGCATGTCCCGCTCACGCAGCTGCAGTTGTTCGGTCAGCTCGCCGATCGGCACCCGGGTTTCGGGCAGGTACGCGGCCACCGCCGCCAGGGCGGTCATCGCCGGCCGGCGTGGGTCGACATGGCCCTCACGCCGGAACCGGAACCAAACCGACGCCGGTGTTGGCGGTAGGGTCGATTGCCGCTTCGATCGCGATCGTCTCCATGCTGCGGACCAGTTCCTCGGCGTCGGCCTGGGAGAAGTACTGGCGGCCCGCGCTCAGTTCCAGTCCGATCGCGTCCACGGCATCGGACACCGAGAGGTAGAGCTTCTCGGTCAGCTCCTCCACCGGTGACCAGCTCATGGTGGTTTCCGGCAGCGCCGCGATCAGGTCGTCCGGCGTCGGATCGAACGGCCCGACGGTGTTGCGGACGGCCCGGCGATCGTTGAAGAAGCAGGACAGGTCCGCCCGGGCACCGCGCTCCGCGATGATCCCGTCGATCAGCTGCTGGCGGGCCACCGGGTCGTAATAGCCGTACTTGTAAGCGCTCATCGAGCCCCGGCGGGCGCGGGTCAGCGCCTCGGCCAGGCTGATGTCGGCCACCTCGAACAGGCACGGGCTGACCTGCGCGACCCCGCTCACCGACTGGGCCAGGCCCGGCCGGAACCGGTTGCTCACCGCCAGCAGCGTGACGAACCGGCCTTGCTGGCGCAGCCGGCCCAGGGCGACGGCATACAGCCCCAACAGGATCGGCGAATCATCGATGTTGAGCTGCCGGGACAGCAGCCGGGTAGCCAGCAGCAGCGTCCGGGATCGGACAGTCAGCATCGGGAATTCCGGTTCGGCTTCGGGGTACTTCAGCGGGAACCGCTCCAGCGGCACGCTGCGCAGCACCTTGTCCAGGTGCCGCAGCGAGGCCTCGGACTGCCGCTGGGCGGCCGGGGTGCTCTGCCAGCGGGCCTGTTCCAGCGGCCCCCAGCCCTCGGCCGGGCGGAGCGGCTGGCCGGTCCGTCGATCCATGTTGGCGAAGTCCCGGACCAGGGTCTGCAGGCCCAAGCCGTCCACCTGCAGATGCAGGAACACACCGACGGTGTACCTCGGTACGCCCTGCTGGCAGACGACGGCCAGCCGCACCGGCCACTCGTCGGCGTAGTCGAAGTCGCGACCGGTGTAGTCGGCGTAGACCTCCTGCGCGACCTCCGCCGGGTCCCGGTCGCCGGCGTCCAGCACCGCCAGCTCGTAGGTGCCGGAGCCGAACACCCGCTGGCGGACCGAGCCGTCCGGGTCGAAGACCAGCCGGGTACGCAGCGCCGGGTGCCGGCTGATCATGAAGATGTAGCGCTTCTTCAGCTCGTCCAGGGTGGTTCCCGGCGGCTGCGGCGCCGGACCGCCCAGCATGATCGACTGGCCCTCGCGCTGGATGGTGGTCCACATGCTCCGCTGACCCCAGGACAATTCCCCGATGCCCTCACCGGGACCGGCGAACGGGAGGAGGACATGATCGACCACGAACGCTCCTCGCCCACATGTATCGTCCTGCCGCCAATGCGGCCATTAGCGATGCTTGGAGCACATTGTTGGTAGCCGGAGAACGGGTGTCAATAGAGTCTGGGTTCTTTGACTGCATGAGTTCATTTCTGCCGATGTTTGCCCCAGCTACCAATTCCCTGCAATAAGCGGCAATCGTAGCCAGGGTGGCAAGCCGGCCCGCCGAGGTCCGCGATTTCCGCCGACAATCGCGCGGTTATGTCGTGACTGCCGGAGAAGTTCCGGGTACTGTGCCCGCTTGAGATCCACCGCAACGTTACTTGTAGTTGCCAGACCGGAGATGTCTCTGAATTCCATGCGCGCGCCAGATTCGCCGGTGGCCGGAGTGCTGGACGCACTCGGGCAGTTCGTCGGCGTACCGGTCGCTGCCGGTGACCGGTTGGAAACGGATTTGGGACTGGACAGCCTGGAACTAGCCACGTTGGCGGCCACCTTGCGGGACCGCTTCGGCGACCGGGTGGATTTGTCCGATTATCTCGCCGGGTTGGAGCTCGACCAGCTGATCGAATTGACCGCCGGGCAACTCGCGGCATTCGTAGCCGAGCGGACGAGAGAATGAGCGCTCGCGCGAAGAGCCCGGTGCGCCGATGAGTCGTTTCCTGTTCGTGGTGCCGCCGCTGCTCGGACACCTCCGACCGGCCGCCGCGATCGCCGCCGAGCTGACCGGACGTGGCCATCAGGTGGCCTGGACCGGCTCGCTGATGACGTTGCGCCCGGTGCTCGGCGAGCAGGCCCTGATCTACAAGACCGGCACCCGGATCCACCGGCCGCAGGCCGACCGCGGGCTGGCCTCGCTGCGCTCGCTGTGGGCGGAGTTCATCGTGTCCTACGCCAAGTTCACCCGGCCCGCGGTGACCAAGGCGGTGGCCGGCTTCGAGCCGGACGTGCTGATCTCGGACCAGCACACCCCGGCAGGTGCGCTGGTGGCACACGCCGCCGGGCTGCCCTGGGCGACGCTCGCCTGTTCCACCATCGAGCTGACCCGGCCGTACCGGCAGCTGCCCCGGGTGGAGGCGTGGATCGCCGCGCAGCTGGCGCGGATCTGCGCCGATGCCGGCGTGGCCGCCGGGACGCTCGGTTTCGACCTGCGCTTCTCGCCGCACCTGGTGTTGTCGCTGACCACCGCGGAGTTGGCCGGTCCGCCGGTCACCGACGCACCGGCCGGGGCGACCGCCGCCGTCCGGCAGGTCGGTCCCTGCTTCGGTCCGCGGGCCGAGGAACCGGACTTCGACTGGGACTGGCTGGATCCGCGACGGCAGCTGGTCCTCATCAGCGCCGGCACGCTGGCCGCCGAGCTTGCCGACGGCTTCTACCGCCGGGCGCTGCAGGCGCTGGCCGGAGCCGGTGATCGGTGGCAGGCCGTCCTGGTCACCGACCCGGCGAGCCTGCCCGAGCCGCCGGAGCACGTCCGGATCGTCAGCCGGGCCCCGATGCTGGAGCTGATGCCGCGGCTGTCCGCCGTGGTCTGCCACGGTGGGCTGAACACCGTCTCGGAGGCGCTGGCGCACGGCGTCCCGCTGGTGGTGGCCCCGATCCGGCACGACCAGCCGGTGAACGCCTCGCTGGTGGCGGCGGCCGGGGCGGGGCTGCGGATCTCGTTCAGCAGGTTCAGTCCGGACCAGCTCCGCGATGCGCTGGATGCCGTGCTGACCCAGGACGGCTATCGCGCCGCGGCGGCCCGGATCGCCCGATCGTTCACCGCCGCCGGCGGCAGCCGGACCGCGGCCGACTACCTGGAGGGATTGGCCAACACCATGTCGAGATCGGCTAGCCGGCTCGCCTTCGCCGAAAGAGAGGCTCGATGACCAGCACCACTGCGCCGGCCACCGCCGAGCGGTTACCGGAGCCGGCCGGAGAACCGATGATCTCCGTGCGCGGCTTGCGCAAGTCCTACACCGTGAAGAACAAGCGCAAGACGACGTCGGTGGACGCGGTCCGCGGCATCGACCTGTCGGTCGGGGCGGCCGAGATCTTCGGCTTCCTCGGCCCGAACGGCGCCGGCAAGACCACCACCATGCGGATGCTCTGCACGCTGATCGAGCCGGACGGCGGTTCGGCCACCATCGCCGGGGTGGACCTGCTCCGGTCGCCGGGCCAGGTGCGCCGGCGGATCGGCTATGTGGCCCAGGGCGGCGGCACCAACGAGGAGGTGACCGGCCGGGAGGAACTGGTGCTGCAGGCCAGGATGTACGGCTTCGGCCGGGCCGAGGCCGAGCAGCGGGCGGACGCCGCGCTGAGCGCGTTCGATCTCAGCGAGTACGCAGACCGCCGGTGCAACACCTACTCCGGGGGTCAGCGCCGCCGGGTGGACATCGCACTCGGGGTGATCCATTCACCGGTCGTGCTGTTCCTGGACGAGCCGACCGCGAGCCTGGATCCGCAGAGCCGGGCGCGGGTGTGGGATGAGATCCGCCGGCTGCGGGCGAACGGCATGACCGTGTTCGTCACCACGCACTACCTGGAGGAGGCCGACGCGCTCTGTGACCGGATTGCGATCATCGATCACGGTGAGATCGTCGCCGAGGGCACCCCGGACCAGCTCAAGCACGAGATCTCCGGTGACGTGGTGACCGTCGGGCTGGCCGGCTCCGGCCAGCAGGCGGTGGACCTGCTCAGCGGCCTGCCGTTCGTCCGGCAGGTCGAGTCACTGGATTCCGACGCGCTGCGGCTGTACGTCGACGATGCCGGAACCGCGATCCCGCAGGTGTTGCGCACCCTGGACGGCGCCCGCGTCGAGTTCGACAAGATCGAGTTGCAAAGACCCAGCCTGGACGACGTGTTCCTGGCCAAGACCGGCCGATCGTTGCGTGAGTCATGACCGCCATCACCTTGAACCCGTCGCGGGCGGGACACCGGTCGGAGGCCAACCCGATGAAGTTCGCCCGCGAGACCTGGTTGGTCTTCCAGCGCCAGATGCTGATCGTCAAGCGCACCCCGATCCGGCTGGTGATCGGCATCGCTCAGCCGATCACG
>DASUAC010000091.1:0-9145 GCA_035763985.1 Jatrophihabitans sp.
TGGACGGCCAGTGGGTCGGCCCGGCCACCAGGTTCACCAGCGGCTGGGGCTACACCAGCTACAACCTGCCGACCACGGCCGGGCTCGGCGTGCAGCGCACCGACTTCGTACCGGACGGCCCGCGTGGCGTGCTGTACGGCCTGAAGATCACCAACAACGGCGCGGCCCGGACCACCAAGCTGACCGTGGACGCCCACTCCGAGCTGATGGGCCAGTACCCGTGGGGCTTCACCGGGGTCACCCCGAACGCCAGCGACAACCTGCCGGACTCCGGCAGCTACGACGGGCACAGCCTGGTCTTCACCGACAACGGCGCGCTGCCCGGTGCTCCGGTGCACCACTACGCCGCGGTGGTCGGCACCTCGCTCAAGCCGGACTCCGGCGCCATCGGCCACCAGTTCTGGGGCCCGCAGCCCGGGCATCGGTGCACCGGCACCGAGCCGGGCGCGCCGGCCGACCCCAAGCCGTCGGCCTGTGACGACGGCCCGTTCGGCAACGGCACCGGCGGCGAGCTGACCTATTCCGTCAAGCTGCCCGCGCACGGCTCGCGCACCGTCTGGCTGGCGGTGGCCGGCTCGGACAACGGGCTGTCCGACGCGCGTCAGCAGTTGCGCCAGGTGCTGCACGAGCCCGCCGAGGCGCTGCACAAGAAGATCGAGAGCCGGCAGCGGCTGGCCGAGCAGACCAAGCTGTCGCTGCCCGGCGACCCGACGCTGGCCGCCGCCGTCGACTGGGGCAAGCAGAACCTGGCCGACCTCACGCTGAGCGCGCGCAACCTGCAGATCCGCTGGACGAACCAGGGCAAGCAGTTCCCGGCGCCGCTCGGCACGGTGCCGCAGGCGACCTGGATCGGTGCCGGTTTCCCCGATTATCCCTGGATCTTCGGCACCGACGCGGAGTACACCGCGTTCGCCGCGGTGGCCGTCGGGCAGTTCTCCGCGATCGAGAATCACCTGCGCGCGCTGCGTGATATCTCCGACATCCTGAACCACCGGTCGGGCGTGGTGGTGCACGAGTCGGTCTCCGACGGCTCGATCTGGTACGGCCACGACTCGCAGACGACCAATCCCGACGGTACGAAGACCAACGACTTCAACACCGACGAGACGGTGAAGTTCCCCAGTACCGTCGCGCTGGTCTGGCGCTGGACCGGGGATAACAAGTTCCGCGACGAGATGTACGACTTCACCATCCGCAACCTGAAGTACGTGGTGAAGAAACTCGACGTCGACCACGACGGCTGGCCGGAGGGCTCGGGCAACGTCGAGCGCACCGGCATGGGCCCGGAGAAGGTCGACAACGCGGTGTACCTGATCCGCGGGCTGTACGACCTGTCCGACATGGCGAAGTCCAAGCACGACAGCAGGACCTACGACTGGGCCGAGGACCTGGCCGACAAGCTGCTGGCCAAGTTCGACCGGACGTGGTGGGACCAGGCCGCGTCCCAGTACGCCGACTCGCTGATCGACCCGGGCAACCAGCAGTTGTTCCAGCAGTACTGGATCGGCCAGACCCCGATGGAGGCCGAGCTCAACATCCTCGGCGTCACGGTGCCCGGCATCGCCCCGTACAACCACGGCAACGCCGCGCTGGCCGGCCGGGAGAACAGCTGTTACTCGGGCACCCCGCCGTACAACATCGGGCTGTTCCACACCGGCTGCAGCGGACCGCCGAACGGTCAGGGGGAGAAGGTCATCTACGGCCTCACCACCTCGATCCAGTCGGTCGGCGAGGGCAACTACGGCCGGCTCGGGCCGGATCAGCAGGGCCGCTACCTGGACGCGCTGACCCAGACCATGTTCGGCGAGCCGGCCACCGGCGGCACCCCGGACGAGCAGCCGGGCGCCATGCCGGAGATCTTCCCGTCGCCGGACCAGGGCGCCAACATCGACCGCTGCTGGACCTGCCGCTCGATGTTCATGCAGGCGTGGGGCAACTACGGCACCGCGTGGCCGGCCGTGCACCAGTGGCTGGGCGTCCGGCCGAACCTCGGCATGGCCGAGGCGGACTTCGTTCCCCAGGTACCGCAAGGCCAAACCACCATCTCCGGACGGGACATCCAGCTCGGTAAGGGCTCGGTGGATGTCACCGCCAACCACACCGGTGCGTGGTACCGCACCATGGTCAGCACGCACGGCGCGGTCGGCGCCCGGCTGCTGATGATCGGCTGCACGCTGCCGCACGGCTCGCACCCGACGGCGGTCTGGCTGGACGGCCATCTGGTGCACCACTACCGGCTGGTGCAGACCAACCGGGGCGTGGAGGTCACGGTGGCCACCCGCGCCGGGCACCACACGGTGATCGTCCAGGCGTGACGGCAAGCCGTCACACGACGTCGATCCAGGTCTGAGGTCGTGGACGTGGGGCGGGCGGCCGGGCAACCGGCCGCCCGCCGCAACGCCTCAACCGGTCAGCTCATCGATCCGGCGTTGCAGCAACCGGCGCTCGGCCGGGCTGCCGGCCGCTTCGATCGCCTGGTGGTAGGCCGCTAGCGCCTCGTCGTCCCGCCCGGCCAGCCGTAACAGCCCGGCCCGCACGGCCGGCACCAGGTGATAGTCGGTCAGCTGATCGGCCACCTCGGCGAGCGCGGCCAACCCGGCTTCCGGTGCATCCCGATAGCCCAGCGCCACCGCCCGGTTCAACGCGATCACCGGCGACGGCTGTAGTCGGAGCAGGTGGTCATAGGCCGCGACCACCCCGGCCCAGTCGGTCGCGTCCGCGCTCGGCGCCGTCGCATGCAGCGCGGCGATCTCGGCCTGCAGCCGGTACGGTCCGGCTGGCCGTCCGGTGCCGCGGGCGGTGGCCAGGCTGGCCAATCCCTCGGCAATCATGGCCGAATCCCAACCGTTGCGGTCCTGCTCGGCCATCGGCACCAGCATCCCCGCCGGGTCCGTCCGGGCCGCTCGACGGGCGTGCTGGAACAGCAGCAGGGCCAGCAGGCCATGCGCCTCGTCCAGCTCGGGCAGCAGCCGGGCCACCAGCCGAGCCAGCCGAACCGACTCCTCGGCGAGCCGATCGGCCTCCGGGCCGCCACCGTACCCGGAGTTGAAGATCAGGTAGACAACGGCCAGCACCGCGGCCGTCCGGTCGGCCAGCCGGTCCGGTTCCGGCACCACCAGCCGAATGCGGGCATGCGCGATCTTGTTACGCGCCCGCAGCAGCCGCTGTCCCATGGTGGCCTCGCTGACCAGGAACGCCCGGGCGATCTCCCGGACGGACAACCCGCCCACCGTCTTCAGCGTCAGCGCCACCCGGCCGGCCAGCGGCAGCGCCGGATGGCAGCAGGTGAACAGCAGCCGCAGCCGGTCGTCGCCGTACGCGCTGCCGTACGGGTCGAGCTCGGCAGCCGGCTCGGCCGTCCGCTCGGCCCGCTCGGCGAGTTCGGCCAGCTTGCCCGCCTCGGTCCGCCGCCGGCGCAGCACGTCCAGCGCCCGCCGATGTGCGGTGGTGGTAAGCCAGGCCGCGGGGTTGTCCGGCGTGCCGTCGCCGGGCCAGCGGACCAGCGCCCGTTCGACCGCGTCTTGCACGCAGTCCTCGGCCAGATCCCAGTCGTCGGTGATCCGGATCAGGCTGGCCACGATCCGCAGCCGCTCGTCGGCGAGGGCCGCCGCGAGCGGCTGCGTGCCCGGTACAGGCGTGATCGGTTAGTCCTCCTCGTCCGACCAGAACGGCCGCAACTCGATCCGGCCGGCGTGCGCCACCGGATGCTTGGACGCGATCTCGATCGCCTCGTCCAAGTCGTCGCAGTCGAGGATGTCGAAGCCGAGGATCCACTCCTTGGATTCGGTGAACGGCCCGTCGGTGACCAGCACCTCGCCGGAGCGCACCCGGATGGTGGTGGCGTCGGAAACCGGCCGCAACCGATCGCCGGTCAGCCGCTTGGGGCCACATACCTCGGAAATCCAGTCCTCGATATCGATGGCGTCCTTGCCGTCGCCCGGTTCGGGGTCGGTGGCGACGAACATCATGTACTTCATCGAATGCATCCTCTCCTCAGCTGGAAACCCTACGAGGAGAACGACGAACGACACCGCCTGGATCCGACATCAGTCGCCCTCCGGAATTCAGGAATCTGGCCCAGGCCTAGCCAATAAGGAAATTCAGGATCTCGGCGATGCGCTCCGGGCTCAGCCGGCAGGTGGCCCGGCCGACGTTCAGCTCGCAGCGCACCACCGCCGGGTCGTCGGTGGCCATCGCTTCCGGCCACGTCCAGATGCCGTCCTCCTCGGCGAGCCGGCGGGCGTTGGCCGCGAACCGCTCGGCCGGGCACCGAAGCAGCAGGTGCATCATCGGGGTCTGCGGTGGATCCGGCAGCACCGTGATTCTCGGCTGGCCGGCGATGCCGGGCTGGCCGGCGAGCGCCGCGGCGATCGCGCGGGCATGCGCCAGCCGGGCCGGCATCTCGGCCAGCCGTTCCGGCAGCAGGCTGAGCGCCGAGGCGGCCGCCGGCCACAAGCCGTAGAGGGTGCCACCGAGCCGGCGGCGCCACTCGCGTACCTCCTCGGCATCCTGCACCGAACCGGCCACGCAGCAGCCGGGCAGCGCACCGATGCCCTTGTAGAACGAGACGTACACGGTGTCGAACAGCGCCGCGATCTCGGCCGGCTGCCGCTGGTAGCCGGCCGAGGCCTCCCACAGCCGGGCGCCGTCCAGGTGTACCGCCGCGCCCCGGTCCCGCGCCCAGTCGCGCTGCCCGAGCAACGAGTCCCAGTCGGGCAGTTGACCGCCCAGGTCACGCTGCGGCAGTTCCAGCAGCAACGCCGCGACCGGCTCGGCCACCGCGGTCAGGTCGGCCAGTTCGATCAGCCGGTGCCGGGCGCCGACCGGACGGCCGAGCAGGCGGTGCAACCGGCTGTAGCCCTGCCCCTCGTGCTGGTACAGGTGACACGCCGGATGCCACAGCACGGTACGGCTGGGCCGGCGGTCGGCGTGCACCCGCAGCGTCGCGGCCTGGGCCATCGTCCCGCTGGGCAGGAACACCGCCGCCGGCTTGCCAAGCAGTTCGGCGACGTACCGCTCCAGCTCGGCGACCACGCCGCCCTCGCCGTAGGTGTCCGGCACCGTGCCCGGCGGGATGCTGGCCAGCAGCTCCGCCGGTGGCACCAGGCCGTCGCTGCCCAGGAAGGTGGTACATGCGGCGCGGCGCGCCCGGGTCTGTTCGTCCACCCGGCCGATTCTGCCCGGCCGGTCGCTAGCTCTGCCTGACGACCTCGTGCAGGCACAGCACGTTGCCGTCCGGATCCTCGAACCAGGCGGCCTTCGCCGAGCCGAGGACGCAGACGTGGTCAGAAGTCTTCAGGCCGGGCAGGTCGTAGTCGGCGAACCGGACGCCGCGCCGGCTCAGCTCGTCGATCTCGGCGGTGATGTCGCCGACCTCGAAGGAGAGCTCGGTGTTGCCGGTCGGTTTCACCTCCGGACCGGGCATCAGCGCCAGCATCGAGCCGTTGCCGGCCGAGAACAGCTCCTGTCCCTCGGAGTTGGCGCCCAGATAGTGCAGGCCGAGCCGGTCGCGGTAGAACTCCACCGCGGCCGAGCTGTCGCCGACCTGCAGGATCGTGGTGATTGCGGAACCGGACAACATGGCGACCCCCGATCAGCCGTGTGCTGTCAGCAGCCTGCCCCGCCCGGTGGGCAGGCGCAAGGGCACCCAGGGTTGACAGCGCTGGCGGCCCTGCCGATACTTAAGTACATGCTTAAGTATTCGGGTGAGCTCGACCTGGTCTTCCAGGCGCTGAGCGATCCCAACCGCCGCGCGCTGGTCGACCGGCTCGCGCACGGGCCCGCCTCGGTGAGCGAACTGGCCGCGCCGCTGCCGATCTCGCTGCCCGCAGTGCACCAGCACCTGCAGGTGCTGCAGGACTGCGGCCTGGTCCGGACGGAGAAGGTCGGCCGGGTCCGGACCTGCCACCTGGAGCTGAAGATGCTCAACACGGCCGAGACCTGGATCCAGGCACGCAAGGCGATGTGGGAACGCCGGCTCGACCGGCTGGACGCATTCCTGGCCACCCTGCCGCCCGACCAGCCGTCGCCCGACCAGCCGGCGGCCGGCGGCGCCGCTGCCGAACCGCACCGAACGACCGAACCGCACCGAACGACCGAAGCGGGCCGTGCTGATGAACCGCCTCGAGAAGGAGACCAGCGATGAAGCGCACCGTGGTACACGACACCTTCGTCATCGAGCGGCACTATCCGGCCGCTCCAGCTCGGGTGTTCGCCGCGTTCGCCGACCCGGCGGTGAAAAAGCAGTGGTGGAACGACCCCGACATCGAGAAGGATGCGGCGCATGTGATCGATTTCCGAGTGGGCGGGCGCGAATCGATGGCCGGTGCGATCCCGGGCGACGGCGCCTCGTTCACCTACGACGCGGTGTACCAGGACATCGTGCCGGGCTCGCGGATCGTCTACTCCTACGAAATGACCATGGACGGCCGGCGGATCTCGGTGTCCGTCGCCACCCTGGAGTTCCTCGCCGACGGCGACGGAACCCGGTTCCTGCTCACCGAACAGGGCGCCTACCTCGACGGTCTGGACACCTGTGCCCAGCGCGAGGAGGGCACCCGCGGCCTGCTCGACGCACTGGCCGCCTACCTGGAGAAGGAAAGCTCATGAATTCCGACCGATCCCGTTGGATCGCGCTGTACGTGCTGTGCACCGGGATGCTGATGATCGTGCTGGACGTGACCGTGGTCAACGTCGCGCTGCCTTACGTCCAAACGGATCTCGGTTTCTCCGATGCCGGACTGGCCTGGGTGGTGAACGCCTACCTGATCGCCTTCGGCGGCCTGCTGCTGCTCGCCGGCCGGCTGGGTGACCTGTTCGGCCGACTGCGGATCTTCGGTGTGGGACTGGCGATCTTCACCGTCGCCTCGACGGTCTGCGGGCTGGCGCAGGACCAGCTCACCCTGGTGGTGGCCCGGTTCGTGCAGGGTGCCGGCGGCGCGCTGACCTCCTCGGTGATCCTCGGCATGATCGTCACGATGTTCGCCGAGCCACGAGAACAGGCAAAGGCGATCGGGGTGTTCGCGTTCGTCGCCTCGGCCGGTGGCGCGGTCGGCCTGCTGGCCGGCGGCGTGCTCACCCAGGCCATCAACTGGCACTGGATCTTCTTCATCAACGTGCCGATCGGGCTGGCGACGGCTGGCTGCGCCCGCCGCTGGGTGCCGGCCGACCCGGGCACCGGTACCCGCGGTGGGTTGGATCTGGCCGGGGCGGCGCTGGTCACCGGCGCGCTCATGCTCGCCGTCTTCACCATCGTCAAGCCGGCGGCCGACTCCGGCTGGACCTCGGGCCGCACCCTGGTCTTCGCGGCGGTCAGCCTGGCGCTGCTGGCGGCCTTCGGAGTTCGGGAGGCGGTCACGGCGCATCCGCTGGTGCCGCTGGGGATCTTCCGGTCCCGCAACCTGAGCGCGGCCAACGTCATCCAGGTGCTCGGCGCGGCCGGCATGTTCGGCACGTTCTTCCTCGGTGCGCTGTACATCCAGCGGGTGCTGCACTACGGCCCGTTGCGGATCGGGTTCGCCTTCCTGCCGGTCACGGTGCTGATGGGCCTGATCTCGGTGCGCTACGCCGACAGGCTGATCACCCGGTTCGGCGGTCGCCGGCTGTGCGTGGCCGGCTTGAGCCTGATCGGCCTGGGCCTGGCGCTGTTCGGCTTCGTATCGGACTCCGGCGGCTATTGGCTGCACCTGTTCCCGTCCATGGTGCTGCTCGGGGTGGGTGCCGGGCTGGCCTTCCCGCCGCTGATGGGGCTGGCGATGTCGGGGACGGCACCGCAGGACGCCGGGCTCGCCTCCGGACTGGTGAACACCACGGCGCAGGTCGGCGGCGCGCTCGGGCTTGCGGTGTTCGCCACCGTCGCCTCCGGACGTACCGGCCGGCTGCTGGCCGAGGGGCATTCGCTGCCCGCCGCGCTGACCGGCGGTTACCGGCTCGGCTTCTGGATCGCCGCGGCGCTGGTCCTCTGCGGGGTCGCGGTGGCGGCCGGCGCGCTGGTCACACCGGCCGACCCGACGCCCGAGCACGAGCCGGAACCGGTCGAGGCCGGACGGGAGCTGGCGGCCGAGCCCAGCTGCTAGGCAACCAGCCGTTCGGCGAGAGGCGGCCGGCTATCGGAGGTGATAGCGCTGCTCGCAGGACCACCCGCACGGCCCAGGGCGACCGGCCACGCGGAACTCCGCGGCGCCGGAAAAGATGAAACCCCCGAGCCGGCTCACGGTGAGCCTGGTGCCGGTCGGACAAGCCCGGCGACTCGGGGGCTGGAGGTCACCGGATTAGCCGGCAACCTCCTCGTGTGTCCGAGAGTTCATCAAGTGTCGGACCACCTCCTTTCCCTTACCCGACATACGGTACGACGAACCGTCTAGTCCTGCCACCGGATTTGGCCAACCGCCGGTGTCCTTTTTCGGCGCGGATATCCGTCGTCGGAACAAGGGGGCGCTAGAAGCCGGCCAGCTTGCCCAGCTCGGCGGTCAGGCCGGGCTGGCACGGCACCTGCACGCCGTCCAGGCTGAGCAGTTGCGCCACCCCGCGTCCGGACGAGACCAGCCAGCTGCCGTCGGCGGCTAGCAGGTCGGCAGGAGTGCCGGTCGCGTACCCGGTGCGGTAGCCGGACTGCTTGGCGGCCGTGAACAGCGCGCGCTGGGTGATCGAGTGCAGGATGCCGGTGCCGGCGACCGGCACCGTGGTCAGCCGGCCGGCGGCCAGCCAGACCACGGCGGCGGTCGGCGCCTCCAGCAGCCGTCCCTGCTCGTCGAGGAAGAGCACGTCGTGCGCGCCGCGGCGCTTGGCCTCCCGGATGCCGGCCATGTTCACCGCGTAGGAGAGCGTCTTCACCCCGCCGAGCAGCCAGGGCGCGTCGCCGAAGGTGTCGGCGGTGAAGCCCCGGCGCAAGGTGATCGCGGCGATTCCCTCGGCCCGCTGCCGCAGCGTCTCCGGCGCGGTCGGGGTCAGCGTGGCGACGCCGGTCACCCGCGGGGCGCCGGTGGCCAGGTCCGACTCCCGGCCGCGGCTGAGCAGCAACCGCAGCATCGCCTCCCCGGGCAGCGTCCAGCCGGCCAGCAGCTGGTCGATCAGCTGCCGCCAAGCGGTCCGGTCCACCGGTGGCAGGTCCAGCCCGGCGCAGGAGAGGTCGAACCGGTCGAAGTGT
>DASUAC010000092.1:0-4592 GCA_035763985.1 Jatrophihabitans sp.
GTCCGGGCCAGCCACGGCAAGACCCTGGAGTTGACCGCCGAGCCCGCGATCACCGCGCGGGCCAGTTGCGTGGTCGGGGTCGGCGCGCTGCTGCCGGTGCATCCGGTGGCCGGGCCGATCCGGCTGACTCTGTCGGCGGCCGGTGAGTCGGTCAGCTGGCAGGCGATCGGCAACTCGAGCTGGTGGCCGGCGAGCGGTTCGGCGGTGATCCGGCGCAGCGGGCGCCGGCTGCCGGACACCTTCGCCACCGACGCGGACCTGGCCGCCGCCGACCTGCCGCGCTCGCTGGCCGGCGCGCTCACCGACCCGGCGGCCACCGTGACCCTGCTGGTGGAGCGGATCGCCGGCCCGGCCACCCTGGTGCGCTGCCGGCTGGCCGGCACCGGCCCGGACCGGCTGCTGGCCGAGGCCGCGGCGGCCGATCAGGTGCTGGCCGAGGATCCGGCGGCCCGGGCCTGGCTCGGCTCGGCCGGGATAGCGGTGTCGGCGTTCGGCACCGCGGCCGGTTGCCTGGCCGCCGGTGGCCGGGTGCTGGCGGTGGCCGGTGGCGAGGGCAGCGACCTGACCGAACTGCTCGGCGCCGCCGAGGTGGTCGAGGTGCTCGGGCTACCGGCCGAACTGGCGGTCACGGCCGCCGCGGCCGACCGCTCCCCGGTGCTGTATGCCGATGGCGTCCGGTCGCGGGAGCTGCCCGCGCTGGCCGCGGCACATCCGGCGATGGCCCTGAGCTTCCGCTGCCCGGCCGAGCGATTGCCGCGGTTGCTGGCCGAACTCGGCCGGGACTCCTCGGAGCTGGTACTGGCGCCGGTCGACGACCCGGAACGGCCGGTACGCGGCGAACCGGCCTCGCTGCCCGATCGCGGTGAGGTCGTCTGCCGGGTGGCCGGGCTGGCGACGGCGGCCGGGCTGGCGACGGCGGCCGACGGCCCGGCGATCGAGCCGGCGGCGCTGGTCCGGGAACTGCTCGCCCGGTCGGTGACACCGCGCACGATCGCACTGGCGGTGGCCGCGCTGCCCGGCTGGTCACGGCGCTCGGCGTACGAGTATGTGCTTGCGTTGTCGGAGCAATCCGCGCGGTAGGGATCGCTCAGTGATCAGATCGGTCGGCGGACGGGTTGATCACGCCGGTCAGCGCCAACACCGCCAGCCGGTCCCGGGACGAGTTCAGCCGGCGGGTCCACGAGGTCGCGAGTTCGGTGATCGCGGCATCGTCCAGGTAGCGTGCCCCGTCCAGCCGCCAGCCGTGCCGGGCGTATCGCGGTGCCAGTTCTGCCAGGGCCGACTCCGGAGTCGGTTCGGCGTGCTCGCCGACCTCCGGCACCGGTGGCCGCCAGGCATGCAGGTTCAGCGTGATCAGGAACCGGGCGTCCGGGGTGCACCGGCCGGCCAGCTCGCGCAACATCGGCGAGCCGTCGTCCAGCATGCCGCGCAGCAGGCTGCCCCACGGCATCAGCACATGCAGTTCCCCGATGCCGGTCAGCTCCGGCGGCAACCGCTCGGCGGCGGCCCAGAGGTAGACCAGGTTGGCCGCGCCCGCCCGCCCGGACACCCGGCGCAGGTTGTCCTTGGCCGCGTCCAGGCCGATGATCAGCTCATCCGGCCGTTGCCGGGACAGCTGCAGCGCATGCTTGCCGTCCCCGGTGCCGAGATCCAGGACCACCCTGCCGTAGCGGCCGGCCAGCTCGGCGAACTCCGGGGCGGCCAGCTCGATGACCTGCTTGCCCCGGATCTGCCGCACGGACCGAGGCTAACCGGCCGTTTGCCATGATCATCCGATGGGTAAACACCTCGGCGTGGCCGTCGAGGACGTCGATACCCCCGAGCTGAAGGCCCTTGCCGCGGCGGCGCGGCGACGACAGCGGCGTTGGCTGGCAACGATCCTCGGCGGCACGACGATCGCCGCGGTGCTGGCCGGCTTCGTGATCAGCACCGTCGATCACCCGCACGCGGCGCGGCACCACCCTCCCGCCGCGATGATCGTGCTGACGCTGGTGGCGCTGCTCCTGGTGCTGGCCGCCGAGGCGGTCCTCTGCTACTGGCTGGTCAAGACCGGCCGCGGCCTGTTCAAGGCGCCGTTGGCGCTGGGTCTGCCGTACCGCGATCGGCGGGTGGTGCTGAAGTCGGTCCGGCGGGGCACGCCCCCGCCGGAGCCGACGCTGCGGGCGGTCGGGCTCCGGATGGCCGAGCGAACCATCCGCTACCGCAAACAGACCATCGCGCTGTACGGAGTCTTCGCCGCGTCGCAGGCGGTGAACGCGCTGATCCCGGACCGGCCCGGCTGGCTCAGAGGCTTGTCGGTCTGGGCGCTGGGCATGTTCCTCTGCGCATTGGCATATCAGCGGGTGCTGACCGCCGGGGCTCGGCGCTATCTCGAGCAATGCCGGCAGCCCCGGCCCGAGGACGTCTGACGCCGGATGCGACAGCCGGCCCGGAGCGGCTTGCGCGGAACCGGACGGCTCGTTTGACTCGGATCATGGCGTCCCGGGAGAAGCTGGCTACCTACCGGCACAAGCGGGATTTCGCACGCACGCCGGAGCCGTCCGGCGGTTCGGGAGCTGACGGAGCCGGCGCCCGGCGGTTCGTGGTGCAGCGGCACCGGGCCCGCCGGCTGCACTACGACTTCCGGCTGGAGATCGACGGGGTGCTGGTCAGCTGGGCGGTGCCCAAGGGCCCGACGCTCGACCCGAAGGCGCGTCGCGGCGCGTTCAAGGTGGAGGACCATCCGCTGGAATACTTCGACTTCGAGGGGGTGATCCCGGCCGGTGAGTACGGCGGCGGCGATGTCATCGTCTGGGATGCCGGCACCTGGGCACCGCACGGCAAGGACGAGAGGGCCAGCCCGGCGAAGGCGATCGCCGGTGGCGAGCTGCACCTGGAGCTGACCGGGCAGAAGCTGCGCGGGGTGTTCGTGCTGGTCCGTACCGGCTCCGGCTCCGGCGGCAAGGAGAGCTGGCTGCTGCTGCACAAGCACGACGACTTCGCGGTGGCCGGCTGGGATGCCGAGGACCATCCGAAGTCGGTGCTGACCGGCCGTACCAACGACGAGGTGCAGGCGGACCCGGATCGGCTGTGGCGCTCGGACCTGCCGGCCGACCGGGCGGCGGTGCTGCTCAAGCCGACCGGCCCGAGCGAGGACGAGCTGGGACAGCTGGACGAGTTGCGGTCCGCGGGCAACTGGCGGATCTTCGGCCGCGAGCTGCGGGTGACCAACCTGGACAAGGCGCTGTTCCCGGCCCGCGCCGGCGAGTCGCCGGTGACCAAACGGGATCTGCTCCGCTACACCGCCCGCATCGCGCCGACCGTACTGCCCTACCTGCGGCAGCGGGCGCTGAACATGCACCGGTTCCCCGGCGGCGCCGAGACCAAGGGCTTCTGGCAGAAGGAACTCCCCGGCCACGCCCCGGATTGGCTGCCACGCTGGGACAATCCGGAGGCCGACCCGGGCGAGTCGCGTACCTACCTGGTCGTGGACGAGCCGGCGGCGCTGCTCTGGGCGGCCAACTTCGGCGCGCTGGAGTGGCATGCCTGGACCTCGCGGGTGGACCGTCCGCACGCCCCGACCTATGCCCTGATCGACCTGGACCCGGGCCGGACCACCAGCTGGGACGACCTGCTGGTGCTGGCCCGGCTGCACCGAACCGCCTTCGAGCATCTGGGCATCGTGGCCCGGCCCAAGCTGACCGGCCGGCGGGGCATCCAGATCTGGATCCCGATCGCGGCCGGGCCGAGCTTCGACGAGGTACGGGACTGGGTGGAGCAGTTGTCCCGCACCGTCGGCGCGGTGGTGCCGGAGCTGGTCAGCTGGAAGTGGCAGGTCTCCGACCGGGGCGGCCTGGCCCGGCTGGACTACACGCAGAACGCGATCAACAAGACCCTGGTCGCGCCGTACAGCCCGCGGGCGGCGCCGGGCGCACCGGTCTCGGCCCCGATCGACTGGGACGAGCTGGACGACCCGGCGCTGGCACCGGACCGTTTCACCGTCGCCGGCATGCCGGACCGGCTGGCCGAGCGGGGTGATCTGTTCGCCCCGGTGCTCGATCATCCGCAACGGCTGCCCGAACTGCACTGAGGGTGGGCTGCCGAGCTGCGCTGGGTGCGAGCTGCACTGAGCTGCACTGGGTGCGGGTTCCGGCAGGCGTCGCTAGGCGGGCTGGTCCAGGTCGGGCAGGCCGGCCAGGGCGTGCGCACCGTGCCTGGCCTTGGTGACCAGATAGCCGAGATTCGCTGCCGAAACGTGCACGGCGGTCGGCACCCGCTCGACCACGCTGAGCCCCAGTGCGGTCAGTTGCCGCGCCTTGTCGGGGTTGTTGGTGAGCAGCCGCAGCCGGCCGACGCCCAGCGCGTGCAGCATCTGCCCGGCCACCGTGTAGTCACGTTCGTCCTCGGCGTAGCCGAGCGCGCGGTTGGCCTGGTAGGTGTCCAGGCCGCCGTCCTGCAACGCGTAGGCGTCGATCTTGTCGTAGAGCCCGATCCCCCGGCCCTCCTGGCGCAGGTACAGCAGGTAGCCGCCGGCCGCCGCGATCCGTTCGACCCCCTCGCGCAGTTGCGGTCCGCAGTCGCAGCGTTCGCTGCCGAACACATCGCCGGTCAGG
>DASUAC010000093.1:0-4328 GCA_035763985.1 Jatrophihabitans sp.
CGCCGCTGGTGAGCCGCATCCGTCCGATCACGCCGTAACCGTGGGTGGGCCCGGTCGCGAGCGCCGCCAGCAGCAGCGCATCGAGGTGCCCACGCAGCAGATCACCCTTCATGCCTAGTTAGGCTAGGTATCGGCGGGCGACCCGTCAAGCCCGGGCCGAACTCAAATTTCCTCTCATCCTCCGACGGCCGGATCCGGCATGCTGTTCCCATGCCGACCCTCAAGACCACCGACCGCCCGAACCTGCTGCGTTCGGACGGCAGCCGACCCCGCGCGCTCGTGGTGGACGACGAGCCCGCCCTGACCGAGGCACTGGTCAGCGCGCTGCGTTTCGACGGCTGGGAGGTGGCCGGCGCGCTGGATGCCCGGTCGGCGTTGGCCAGCGCGGCCGACAAGCGTCCGGACCTGGTGATCCTGGACGTGATGCTGCCGGACCTGGACGGCTTCCAGGTGCTGCACCGGCTGCGGCTGCAGTCCGAGCAGGTGTGCGTGATGTTCCTGACCGCGCGGGATGCGGTGGAGGACCGGATCGCCGGCATCAGCGCCGGTGGTGACGACTACGTGACCAAGCCGTTCAGCCTGCAGGAGGTGCTGGCCCGGGCCCGTGGCCTGGTCCGGCGGGCCGGGCTGGCGATGTCCCAGGCCGGCCATCCGATCAAGGTCGGTGACCTGGTGATCGACGAGGACTCCCGGGAGGTGTTCCGCGGCGGCGAGCTGATCGAGCTCACCCTGACCGAGTTCGAGCTGCTGCGGTTCCTGGCCGCCAGCCCGCGCCGGGTGTTCACCAAGGCCCAGATCCTGCAGCACGTCTGGGACTACGACTACGGCGGCCGGGCGCATGTGGTCGAGCTCTACATCTCCTACCTGCGCAAGAAGATCGACGCCGGCCGGGCACCGATGCTGCACACGGTGCGCGGCGTCGGCTACGTGCTCAAGCCCGCCGAGTCGTGAAGATTGCCTTGTGGGAACAGCGGAAAAGCCTGCGGGTCAGGCTGACCGTGCTACTGGCCAGCATGCTGCTGGTGGCCTGTGCCGCGGTCGGCGTGGCCACCACGCTGGCACTGCGTGACTACCTGCTGCACCGCTTCGAGCAGCAGCTGGCGATGGCCGGTGGCCGTTACCAGGGCGCGCTGGAGGCGGACGACCACGACGACGACAACATCGAGATCTCGACGATCGGGCAGGCGATCGGCACCCTGGCGGCCCGGGTCGTCGACGGCCGGGTGACCGCGGCGGGCGTGGTCGCCACCAGGCGGGTGCCGGTCACCGCCGAGGACCGGCGACTCCTGCAGCGGATCCTGCCGACCGGGCACAGCAAGGTGGTCGGGCTGCCCGGCCTGGGCGAGTACCGGCTGCTGGCGGTGCCCGGCGACGACCACGACCTGCTCGTCATGGGGCTGCCCGAACGCAACCTGAACGAGACGGTGCAGCACACCATCATGTTCGAGACGATCGCCTTCCTGGTGGTGCTGGCCAGTATGACCACGCTGGGCGCGGTCGCGATCCGGCGCTCGCTGCGGCCGCTGGAACGGGTGGCGGCCACCGCGCTGCGGGTGTCCGAACTGCCTTTGGGCAGCGGGGACATCCGGCTCGCCGACCGGGTGCCGGACGTCGACCAGCACACCGAGGTGGGCCAGGTCTCGGCGGCGATGAACCACATGCTGGAGCGGATGGACGGCGCGCTGACCCAGCGGCAGCGGGTGGAGGCCCGGTTGCGTCAGTTCGTGGCCGACGCCGGCCACGAACTGCGTACCCCGCTGTCGGTGATCCGCAGCCACAGCGAGTTGTTGCAGCGGGTCAGCCCGGAACTACCCGAGCAGGTATGGCAATCGCTGCGCCGGATCGATGCCGAATCCGGCCGGATGAGCGCCCTGGTGGAGGATCTGCTGCTGCTGGCCCGGCTGGATGCCGGCCACCCGCTGGCGCACCAGCCGGTCGATCTCAGCCTGCTCGCGATGGACGCGGTGACCGACGCCCGGGTGGCCGGTGCGGGCCACCGCTGGCAGCTGGATCTGCCGGAGGAACCGGTGACCGTGCTCGGCGACGCGGACCGGCTGTACCAGGTGATCGCCAACCTGCTGCACAACGCCCGGATCCACACGCCGGCCGGCACCACGGTCACCGTGCGGATCACCGTCTCCGACGAGCGGGTCACCGTCTCCGACGAGCGGGTCACCGTGTCCGACGAGCGGGTCACCGTGTCCGACGCTCCGCACGGGCAGCCCGGTGGCCGAACCGCCCTGCTGGCGGTGCACGACACCGGACCGGGCATCCCGGCCGGGCTGCTTCCCACGGTGACCGACCGGTTCGTCCGGGGCGACGGCGCCCGTACCCACAGCGGTGCCAGCAGCGGCCTCGGCCTGTCCATCGTGGCCGGGGTGGTGGCCGCCTCCGGTGGCACGCTGACCATCGACTCGGGTCCGGACGGCACCACGGTCGGCGTGCGGCTGCCGCGGCCACCGGCCGATTCGGCCGACCCCGTCGCCTCGGCAGACCCGATCGCCTCGGCAGACCCGATCGCCTCGGCCGACCCCGTCGCCTCGGCAGACCCGGTCGACTCAGCGCCGGTGGCATCTGAGCCGGCGGCATCGGCCGACCGCGATGGCCCGGCCGGATCCGACCTCCCGTTGCCGGCCGGCTCGGCGGCCCGGCGGCGGTCGTCCGGGCCGGCAGCCGACGGCTGACCACGACGTTGTGATGTTCGGTCGGCCGCCGGTTTCCCGGCGGCCGGTCTGGAGGGAGATGCGGTGGAGCTGTCCGACTGGTTCTTGACGCCGGCCGAACGCGGCAACCCGGATACCGAACTGGACCGGCGGCACGCCGACGGGCTGGCCTGGACCGGCGCCAACCTGGTGACCCCGTTGCCGCACGGCGCGACCTACTTCGCCGAGTTGCTCCGGGCGGTCCGCGGCATGCGGGCCGGCGACCTGCTGATGTTCACCGACTGGCGGGGTGATCCGGACCAGCTGCTGGCCCCCGGCGTGCCGGTGTCGGCGGTGTTCGCCGAGGCCGCGCGCGCCGGCGTACTGGTCAAGGGACTGGTCTGGCGCTCCCACCTGGACCGGTTGTCCTTCAGCGAACGGGAGAATCGCCACCTGGGCGAGCAGATCGAGGCGGCCGGCGGGGAATGCCTGCTCGACATGCGGGTACGACCGGGCGGCTCGCACCACCAGAAGTTCGTGGTGCTGCGCCATCCGGGCCGGCCCGAGCTGGACGTGGCCTTCGTCGGCGGCATCGACCTGTGCCACAGCCGGCGTGACGACGCCGAGCATCGCGGCGACCCGCAGCGGCAGCCGATGGCCGCGGTGTACGGACCCCGGCCGCCCTGGCACGACCTGCAGGTCGCGATCCGCGGGCCGGCCGTGGACGACGTGGAGACGGTGTTCCGGGAACGCTGGCAGGACCCAGCGCCGCTGACCCGCAACCCGCTGCACCGGCTCGCCGATCTGGTGCGCCGGGATGACGAGTCACCGGGACGGCTGCCCGAGCGGTTGCCGGAGCCGGCCCCGGCCGGCCGGGCGGCGGTCCAGCTGCTGCGTACCTATCCGTACCGGCGATCGGGTTTCGCCTTCGCCCGGCAGGGCGAACGCAGCGTCGCGCACGGTTATCTGAAGGCGATCGGCAACGCCCGCAGCCTGATCTACCTGGAGGACCAGTATCTGTGGTCGGAGCGGGTGGTCGACTGTTTCGCGGCCGCGTTGCGGGCCAACCCGGAGCTGCGGCTGATCGCCGTCATTCCGCTTTTTCCCGACCAGGACGGCAGATTCTCCATGCCGCCGAACCTGGTGGGCCGGGTCCGGGCGCTGGCTGCGCTGCGGGCGGCCGGCGGTGACCGGGTGGCGGTCTACGGAATCCAGAACGAGCAGCAGGTACCGATCTACGTGCACGCCAAGGTCTGCGTGATCGACGACCTGTGGGCCTGCGTCGGTTCCGACAACGTCAACCGGCGGTCCTGGACGCACGATTCGGAGTTGGCCTGCGCGGTGATCGACGATCGCCGGGATGACCGGGCGCCGGCGGTGCTGGACCGGTTCGGCGGCGGTGCCCGGGTGTTCGCCCGCGAGCTGCGGCTGCTGCTGGCGACCGAGCACCTGTGCCGGCCGGCCGATGAGGTGGCCGACCTGGTCGATCCGGCGGGCATGTTCGCCGCCTTCGCCGCCGCTGCCGACCGGCCCGGCGCCCGGCTGCGCCGCTATCCGCCGCCCCGGCTGAGCCGGCGCACCACGCTCTGGGCCGAGCCGCTGTACCGGCTGGTCTATGACCCGGACGGCCGGCCGGCGCGACTGCGGCGCGCCGACCGGTACTGAGGCGGCACGGCGTTTTGCCAT
>DASUAC010000094.1:0-2311 GCA_035763985.1 Jatrophihabitans sp.
GCGAACCACAGCCCGATGCTGCCGGCCAACCCGAGCACCACCACCGGGACGAAGGCCACCACCAGCAGCGCCGGCACGTCGCCGGCCCGGTCGAGCGCGCCGAACCGCGGTACGAACCGGACCAGGCCGGCGCCGACGCCGAACGACAGGAACGTCTGCAGCACGATGAACACCGCGGTGGCGCTGAAGAACTGGCCCGCCGTGGTGGTGGTCAGCCCGTGCGTGACCACCAGGGTCAGCACGAAGCCGAGTACCGAGCCGGCCCCGGTGCCGAGCACGGCGAACGAGCCGCCCCGGGCGACGCCGGTCAGCGGATGAGCCGGGGCCACGTCGGCCGGCCGGCTGCTCACCCGGGCGACCCGAGCCGGTCGAGTGCCAGCAGGCCCCGGTACGCCTTGGCCAGCGAGCGGCCGGCGAAGGCGACCGTGCACAGCGCCAGCAGCCCGTACGCCACCAGGAACAGGCGGTGATAGCCGAGCAGCAGGAAAGCCAGGCACAGGGTGCCGTGGTCCAGCGGCAGCAGCAGCCAGGACCGCAGCAGGTTCGCGGATCCGGCCGGACCGTCCGCTCGGCTGCGCGCTCCTTCGCTCCGGGCGCCGGCCGAGCGGCGCAGTTGGTCGCGCAGCATCATGCCGAGGAACTGGGTGGCGTTGGCGATACCGAACGCCAGCGGGATGGCCAGCACCAGCCAGGACACGTCGAAGTAGCGCAACACCGACACCGCGACCACGGCGTGCAGCGAGCTCAGCTTCGCCATGTCCACCACGTGGTCCAGCCACTCGCCGGCCTTGCTGCCGCCGCCGCGGATCCGGGCCAGCTGACCGTCCGCGGAATCCAGCGCGTAGCCGAGCAGCAGCAGCGCCGCCACCACCACCCCGACCGGGACCGTGGCCGGGGCGAACAGCAGCACCGCGATCCCGGCGAACGAGCACAGCGCGCTCAGCACGGTCAGCTGGGTGGGCGTCCGGTCCAGCGCGTAGCCGATCGAGGCCAGCCAGCCGCCGGCCCGCCGGTTGACGAAGCGCAGGTAGGCGGGCACCGAGGCGGTCGATTTCTGGGCACCGGCCAGCCGGCCCCGGGCGGTTGCATACCGGCCGGGCAGCACCGGTGCGGAAGTCTGCAGCTTCTCCACCTGAGCCTCCGCTCGCTGCCGGTCAGTGACCGGCGACGGTCAATTCGGTACGCGCCAGCTCTGCCTGCCAGGCGCTGCGCACCATATCCGTCAGGTCGTATCGGGCCTGCCAGCCCAGTACCTGAGCGATTCGGCTGGTATCGGCCACCACCGCGGCCGGATCGCCGGGCCGCCGGCCGGCCAGCACCGGTTCGAGCGGCCGGCCCACCACCTCGGCAACCACGTCGACCACCTCACGCACCGAGTACCCCCGCCCGCACCCGACGTTGACCACCAACTCGGCGTCCGGGACGTCCAGCGCGGCGATGGCGGCGACGTGCGCGTCGGCCAGGTCGGCGACGTGGATGTAGTCGCGGACGCAGGTGCCGTCCGGGGTGGGGTAGTCCGAGCCGAAGATGCGCGGCTGCTCGCCGCGGTCCAGCGCGGCGAAGATCATCGGGACCAGGTTGGTCCGGCCCAGGTCGCCGAGTTCGGGGGTGGCCGCACCGACCACGTTGAAGTAGCGCAGCGCGGCGTAGCGCAGGCCGGCCGCCCGGGCCTGGTCGCGGATCAGCCACTCGCCGACCAGTTTGGTCTGGCCGTACGGATTGATCGGCACCGTGGGGTCGTCCTCGCGCACCCGGTCGGAGTCGACCATGCCGTACACCGCCGCGCTGGAGGAGAACACCAGCCGGTCCACCCCGGCGAGCTGCATCGCGGTCAGCAGCTGCATCAGGTTCAGCACGTTGCGCTGGTAGTACCGCAGCGGCAGCCGTACCGATTCCTCGACCTGCTTGTCCGCGGCCAGGTGCACCACGCCGGCCACCCGGTGCTCGCGCAGCGTGCGCACCACCAGGTCGACGTCGCCGATGTCGCCGTGCACGAACGGAACGTCCACCCGATCCCGGACGCCGGTGCTGAGGTCGTCCAGCACCACCGCGGTGGCACCGGACGCGGTCAGGCTGCGCACCACGTGCGCACCGATATAGCCGGCGCCGCCGGACACCAGCCAGCATTGCCCGTCAGCGGACTTGTACATCTTCGCCCCCCGGCCGCCCGAGTTCGCGCACTCGGATGACAGCGCCGTTACGATTCACTAATCTTAACAGTATCCGCACGCCGCCAGGGTGGATGGCGAACAGCGGGTTTACCGCACAGGGTGTTATCGGGTAGTTCGGGAGAGTTGTGGAGCACAGTTTG
>DASUAC010000095.1:0-5618 GCA_035763985.1 Jatrophihabitans sp.
GGGTACTCGTCGCGCATCAGCATCACGTAGGCCAGCACCCGGTAGCACCACCGGTTCAACCCCATCACCAGGTCGAAGATCGGCCGCGGATACTCCTCGGTGAACAGCAGGATGACGCCGGCGATGATGGCCAGCACCGCGATCAGCCCGCCACCGCCGATGAATCGCCACGCGGTGCCGTTCGAGCCGGCCGTCCAGCCGCCGGCGAAGATGGAGACGATGATCAGGTGCGGCAAGGCAAGCAGCCACCACTTGACCAGCACCAGGCCGCGGGACAGCCGCTCGGGGTAGTCCACCTCGAACTCGGCGGGGTAACCCGGATCCGGCTGCAGGCTGAACGGCGGGTACCGGTCGGTGCCGAAACAGTCGATCCCGTAGAAGGCGACCCGCCAGGTCCAGCGGACCACGCCGACGTTGAAGGTGAAGATCCGGCGCGGATACCGGCCGGTGAACAGGATGGCGAAGCCGGCGATCACGGTCAGTACGAAGGCCGCGATCCACAGGAACACCAGCACGATGAAATGCGGGATGAGCAGTAGCCACTTGATCAGCCAGCGCCAACGGCTCAACGGCGCATCGAGGCGTCCGGTCAGCCTGGCCGGATAGGGCTTTTGCATGGTGGTCATGGCGGATTCCTCACTGCGATTTGCTGCCGGCCAGCCGGGCCTGCTGCTCGGTCAGTTCGATTCCCCACAGCCGGGCTCGGTCCAGTTCACCCGGGCGCAACCGGCTGGTCCGGCTCACCAGGAAGCTGTGTGGCTTGCCGAGCGGCCGCACGCCGTGCCGGCGCAACCGCCGGCCGATCGCGGCCGAGGCCCGGCCGGTGACCAGCGCCGGCGCACCGATCCGGGTGTCGAACACCGCAACCGGGCAGGCCGGGCGCGGCAGCTGCTCCAGCAGCTCCCGGATCCCCGGCGCGCCGGGTTCGGCCTCCACCGGCGGGGTGCCCTGGCCGGGCTTGCTGATGGCGGCCTGCCGGGTGCCCGGCCGGCTCATGCTCCAGGCATGGGTGGGGCCGCCCAGCACCAGCAGATCCACGCCGGCCAGCCGGCTCGGCATGAAGTCGGCCGCCCGGACGGCCGTGGCGTCGCCGGCCCGCCGGCAGCCGTCGGCGATCGCCTCGGCGACCTGGCGGGTGTTGCCGTACATGGATTCGTAGACGATCAGCGATCGCATGGTGCCTCCCGCGGCTCCGATGCGGGACTTCCTTGTCACGCAAGCTGGAACTCTGCTGCTGGATGAAGCTGTGCTGCCTGATGAGAGCTGTTCCGAACGGCCCGAACCGTCAGCGGTGGCCGGGGATCGGTGGCCGGAACCGGTGCCGGGCCGGCACCGCCGGTGCCCAGCGCCGCCGGCCGGGCCGCGAGGACTCCAGCAGCAACCGCCGCTCGGCACCGGCGATCGTGTTGCGCACCGGCTCCACCGCATCCGGGTTGACCGAGATCGAGGTGATCCCGAACCGGACCAGTTGCTCGGCGAAATCGGGCCGGTTGGAGGGCGCCTGGCCGCACAGCGAGGAGCTGATGCCGGCCTCCTGGCAGGCGGTGATGATCCGCTCGATGGCGTCCAGCACCGCCGGATCCGCCTCGTCGAACAGCTCCGCGCAGATCTCGGAGTCCCGGTCGACGCCCAGCATCAGCTGGGTGAGGTCGTTGCTGCCGATGGAGACCCCTTCGATGCCGAGCTGGGCGTAGGCCGGGATCCAGAACGCCACCGACGGCACCTCGGCCATCACCCAGATCCGCAGCGAGTTCGCGGTCGGGTGCGCCTGGATCAGGTCCAGGCAGCGCTGCAACTCCCAGGCCGTCCGGACGAACGGGATCATCAGCCGCAGGTTGGGCGTCTCGGCGGCCACCCGGCCCAGCACGTCGAGTTCCAGCTGGAACAGCTCCGGATCGTGCACGTACCGGTAGCAGCCGCGGTAGCCGATCATCGGGTTCTCCTCGTGCGGCTCGTACCGTTCGCCACCGGCCAGGCCGCGGAACTCGTTGGTGCGGAAGTCGATGCTGCGATACACCACCGGCCGCGGCTGGAAGGCGGTGGTGATCCGCAGCAGATGCTGCGACATCTCGGTCACGAACCGTTCCTGCTGGCCGCTCTCCAGCAGCGCCCGCGGGTGGCTGCCGCCGAGTGCGTCGGCGATCATGAACTCGGCGCGCAGCAGGCCGACGCCGTCCACCGGCAGCGCGGCGACCTGTTCGGCGTGCTCGGCCAACGCGAGGTTGACGTAGAGCCGGGTGGCCAGCGGCGCGGCGGCCGCGACGACCGGTGCCGGGGTCGCCGAGGCAACCGGTTGGCTCGCGGCGGCCGGCTGGCTGTCGGCCAGCCGGCCGGCGAACACCTTGCCGGCCGCCCCGTCCACGGTGACCAGTTGCCCGTTCTGCAGCACGGTGGTCGCGGTCCGGGTGCCGACCACGCACGGCACGCCGAGCTCGCGCGAGACGATCGCCGCGTGGCAGGTCATCCCGCCGCCGTCGGTGATCAGCGCGGCCGCGCGGCGCATCGCCGGCACCCAGTCCGGGCTGGTCATCGGCGCCACCAGCACCTCGCCGTCCTGCAACTGGTCCTGCTGATCCGGCGAGGTCAGGATCCGGACCGCGCCGGAGGCCTGCCCGTGCGAGGCGCTCAGGCCGCTGATCAGCACCCGGCCCGAGCTGGCAACCTGCGGCTGGGCATGGTTGAGGGTGGTGATCGGCCGCGACTGCACCAGGTAGGTGGCGGTGTCGGTGCACGCCCACTCGATGTCCTGCGGCGAGCCGTAATGCCGTTCCACCGAAATGCCGAGCTCGGCCAGCTGCAGGATCTGCTGATCGGTCAGCACCCGCCGGCCGCCCTCGACGCCGTCCAGGATCACCCGCTGGTCGGCGCCGGTCGAGCCGCGCACGATCTTGAAGGCCTGCTGTCCCTGCCGGGCGCTGATGATGCGCGGACCGGCCTTGGCCACCACGTAGGTGTCCGGCTCGACCGCGCCGCTGACGATCGCCTCGCCCTGGCCGAGCACGGCCTCGATGATGATCCGATCGGTCGCCCCGGTCGCCGGATCCGCGGTGAACAGCACGCCGGAACGCTCGGAGGCGATCATCAGCTGCACCACCACCGCGATGGCCGGCTCCTCGCTGACCCCGGCCTCGGTCCGGTAGGCCAGCGACCGTTCGCCGTACAGCGAGGCCCAGCAGCCCTTGATCCGTTCGAACAGCTGGGCCAGGCCGCAGACGTTGGTGAAAGATTCGTTCATCCCGGCGAAGGAGGTGTCGCCGGCGTCCTCGCTGATCCCGGAGGAGCGCACCGCGACCCGTACGTCAGCGCCGAGCTGGTGGTAGGCGCGCCTGATGTCACGGGCGATCTGGTCCGGGATGACGCTGTGCTGGATCGCCTCGGCGGCCGCCTGGCTGACCTTGGTCAGGCTGGCCGGGTCGTTGACGTCGAGCTCGGCGATCAGCCGGGCCAGCTCGGCGCGCACCCCGGCTTGGCGCATGGTCTCCAGAAAGGCGTTGCTGGTGATCACGAAACCGCGTGGCACCGGCAGGCCGAACCTGGTCATCTCGCCGAGGTTGGCACCTTTGCCGCCGACCAGGTCAGCATCGGACAGGGCGATCTCGGTGAACCAGCAAATCGTACGCATGGCTGGGCTCCCTCACGCAGGTATCCACGAAATGCCTTGTGTTGCAGGCAATCGTCCGTCGCCAGGACGGACTGCCGGTAGAGCCGGAAGGTCCCGCGACCGGGACTTCAGTCCCGGCGGTAGGCGATCGGCGGCGGAGTTTCGCGAGTCGCCGCCGGGCGTTCGGCGGTCAACCGGCGAAGCCATCCGAGACCGGCCGATGCAATCGGTGCGGGGTGCCGATCAGCACCACCGGGCAGCTGGTGTGGTGCAGGATCGTCTGCGGCACCGGCCCGAGCCGGCTGCTCCACCGGTTGCCGCTGTGGTGCGACCCGATCACCAGGAGCTCGGCATCCCTGGTCGCCTGCAGCACGGCCTGTGCCGGATGCGCATGCAACAGCAGCGAACGCACCCGGACGTCCGGATAGTCGCGCCGGCTGCCGGCCACGATCGCCCGCAGTTGCCGGGCGGCGGCCTGCCGTTGCGCCAGGCTGGCCGCGGCCTCGCTGCCCGGGTCGCCGTCCTCCCAGCCGCGCACCGCGGTGACGCCGACCCGGCGGCAGGCCGCCTCCTCGAACGCGAAACGCAGCGCCGCCCGGCCGGCGTCGGTGTCGGAGATGCCCACCACGATGGTCGGCTCACCGGATCGGGTGGTGCGGGCCGGCAGCAGTTCCGGCACCACCGCGACCGGGCAGTGCGCCTGCGCGGCGACCCGGGAGGAGACCGAGCCGATCAGGCTGGTCAGGTTGCTCCCGCTGCCGGTGGTGCCGAGCACCATCAGGTCCGACAGCGCGCTCAGGTCGATCAGGCTGCCCGCCGGATCACCGTGGCCCAGCAGGGTTTTCACCGGGATATCGGGATATCGGCTCCGGATCCCGGACACCAGTTCGTCCAGCAGCGCCAGGCCGGCCAGCTCCGGCTCGTTCGGCCCGATGCCGTCCGGGCCGGTTCCGGCGATCGGTTCCGGCCGCGGCACGGCCGGCACATGCACGATCACCAGTTGGCCGCCGCGGATCCGCCACTCGGCCGCGGCCCAGCCGCACGCGGAGCGCGCGCCGGGGGAGTCGTTGACCCCGACCACGATCCGGCTGTCGGTCATCATCGCGCACCGGCCCGATTCAGCCTTCGCCCGGCCAGCTGAGCCGGCCGGCCGTCACCAGTTCGCGGTGGGTCAACGCCCGTTCCGGAACCAGCATGGTGAGCCGGGGCCGGGCCGGGATGACCTCGTGCAGCAGCACCTGGTGGTAGCCGTACTCGGTGCCCGCCCGGGGCAACCCGAGGGCGAGCACATCGGTGCCGGCCACGTGCCGTACCAGTTCGGCCGGCGTCTGGCCGAACCGCAGTTCCGCGGTGACGCCGATGTCCGGGTAGCGCTCCCGCCAGCCGGCCAGGATGCCGTCCAGCATCTTCTGCTCGGCCGTCTCGGCAAAGCGTCCGCTGCCGTCGAGTGGCGGCTGCCACGGCTTGACCACCAGCAACCCGCACCGCGACCGGTGGGCCTCGGCGAAGGCGGCCTGCAACACCGCGTCATCACCCTGGCTGCCACGCAGCATCGCCGCTATCGAGGAGGTGGTCACCGGCTCCCCGGTGCCGAGCACCACGGTCGGCGGCTCGACCTCGTCCAGCAGATCGGCCAGCACGCCCCGGCTGCGGTCGCTGTGCGAGGCGCCGACCAGCACCAGATCGGCATGCCGGGCCGCTGCCGCCAGCGCGGTGGCGGCCGGCAGATGGGTCGACTCGGTGGTGACCGTCAGGTCCGGGCGGTGCCGGGCGAGCCGGCTCGCGGCCGCCCGGAGCTGCCGCTTGATCAGGGTGCCGTTGTCGATCGGCAGCTGCCAGTCCATCGCGGCGTACGGAATCGGCCGGTAGGCCTGGACGATGTGCACCGAGTCGGCCTGGTCGAGGTAGGCGATTGCCCAGTCCACCACGTGCGTCGTACGGTGCCCGCTGATGCCGAGCACCACTCGGCGGCGGTTGTCGGTCATCGCCGGCCTCCTGCCAGGTGCGGGCGGCTGCC
>DASUAC010000096.1:0-6647 GCA_035763985.1 Jatrophihabitans sp.
GCGGACGTCCGGGCCCGGCTGAAGACCGGCGAGCTGACCGTGCCGGACCTGCTGGCCCAGGCCGAACGGGACCCGCGGCTCGCCGCGATGCGGGTCAGCGCGCTCATCGCGGCGCTGCCCGGCTACGGCCCGGCCCGCTCGGGCGCGCTGATGCGGCGGCTGCGGATAGCCGAGTCCCGCCGGATCCGCGGCTTGGGACCGAAGCAGCGGGTCGCGTTGCTGGCCAGCGTCACCGACCCGGCAGAATTAGGCTCATGACCAGCACATCGGCCGCCCGGCTCACCGTCCTGTCCGGCCCGTCCGGCGTGGGCAAGGGAACGGTGGTGGCCGAGGTGCGCAAACTGTTCCCGCACGTCTGGGTGTCGGTGTCGTGCACCACCCGCAAGCCGCGGCCGGGCGAGGTGGACGGGGTGCAGTACTACTTCGTCAGCGAGGCCGAGTTCGACGACCTGATCGCCACCGACCGGTTGCTGGAGTACGCCACCTTCGCCGGCCATCGCTACGGCACGCCGCGGCTGCCGGTCGAACAGCACCTGGCGGCCGGCCAGCCGGCCCTGCTGGAGATCGAGCTGCAGGGCGCCCGGCAGGTCCGGCAGCGGATGCCGGAGGCCCAGTTCATCTTCCTGGCACCGCCCTCGATGGACGAGCTGATGGCCCGGCTGGCCAAGCGCGGCACCGAGGAACTGGACATGATCCAGGCCAGGCTCAACCACGCCGACGACGAACTGCTGGCCGCCGAGGACGAGTTCGACGTGGTGGTGGTCAACGACAACGTGCAGCGCGCCGCAGCCGAGGTGGTCGCGCTGCTCAGCGCGCCGGAACTGGCCTGACATGCCGGCGACCGGGCTCAGCCGACCTGCTTGACCGGAGCGACCGGGCTCAGTCGACCTGCTTGACCGCGGCGACCAGGCCGGCCAGTCCCTTCTTCGCGTCGCTGAACAGCATGCTGGTCTTCGGCTCGGTGTACAGCTCGTTGTCGATGCCGGCGTAGCCGGAGGCCATCGACCGCTTGATCACGATGACGCTGCGGGCATGGTCGACGTCCAGGATCGGCATGCCGGACACCGCGTTGCCGGCCCGCCGGGCGGCTGGGTTCGTCACGTCGTTGGCGCCGACCACCAGCACGACATCGGTCCGGTCGAACTCCGGGTTGACCTCCTCCATCTCGCGCAGCTGGTCGTACGGCACGTTGGCCTCGGCCAGCAGCACGTTCATGTGCCCGGGCATCCGGCCGGCCACCGGGTGGATGGCGTAGGACACCTCGGCGCCGCGATCCTCCAGCAGGCTGGCCAGTTCGCGTACCTCGTGCTGGGCCTGCGCCGCGGCCAGCCCGTAGCCGGGCACCACGATCACCTTGGCCGCATAGGCCAGTTGCAGCGCGGCGTCGTCCAGCGCGATGGACTTGACGGTGCCGCCACCGCCGGCGCCGGCCACCTCGATGCCGGACGCCCCGGTGCCGAATCCGCCGGCGATGATGGACAGCACCGATCGGTTCATCGCGTCGGCCATCAGCTTGGTCAGGATGCCACCGGACGCGCCGACCAGCGCGCCGGCGATGACCAGGGTGGCGTTGTCCAGCACGAAGCCCGCCATCGCCACCGCGGTGCCGGTGAAGGCGTTCAGCAGCGAGATCACCACCGGCATGTCGGCACCGCCGATCGGCAGCACCATCAGCACCCCGATGCCCAGCGCGGCGATTGCCTCGATGGTCAGGATCCAGGCGTTGTCGACACCGGCGATCACGCTGATGCCGGCCGCCGCCGCGACCAGGGTGAGCGCCGCGGACACCAACCGGGCGCCGGGGAAGTTCACCGGCTGGCTCCAGTAGCCCTGCAGCTTGGCCGCCGCGACCAGCGAGCCGGAGAACGTCACGCCACCGATCAGCACGTCCAGCGCGCCGGCCAGCGCCACCCCGGCGCCGACGGTCGAGTCGTGCTGGTAGTCGGCCAGCGCGATCAGGGTGGCCGCGCCGCCGCCGACCGCGTTGAACAGGCTCACCAGCTGTGGCATCTGGGTCATCGCGACCGCCCGCGCCGAGTACAGCCCGGCCGCGCCGCCGATCAACGCGCCGCAGATCAGCACCAGCCACCTGGTCACGTTCATCGAGCCGCCGTGGCTGACGTCGACGAGCACCGCGACGATCGCGACCAGCATGCCGGCCGCCGACACCTGGTTGCCGCGCCGCGCGGTGGCCGGCGAGTTCATCATGTGCAAGCCCAGTACGAAGGCCACCGCGCCGGCCAGTGAGGCCAGCCTGATGCCCGTCTCGAACCCGCTCACCGTGCTTCTCCGCTCTGCGCGCGAGCGCTCATCGCGATCTTCGCTCTGCTCCGCGCCGCCAGCGCGGGCGCTGGCAGGATCGGCTGCGCACTCATGCCGCCTCCACCTCGTCGGCCTTCTTGACCGGTGCCCGGCGCCGGAACATCTGCAGCATCCGGTCGGTCACCGCATAGCCGCCGACCACGTTGGCCGCGCCGAACGCGGCCGCGACGAAGGTCAGCACATACCCGACCGGGCCGTCGACATAGGACGACAGGATCACCACGCCGACCAGCACCACGCCGTGGATCGAGTTCGCGCCCGACATCAGTGGCGTGTGCAGGGTGGCCGGCACCTTGCTGATCACCTCGAAGCCGACCAGCAGGGCCAGCACGAAGACGGTGATGTCGCCGACGAATCCTCCACTCATGCGCTCGCTCCTTCGTTCTGCGCCGCCGCCGCCCGGGCGCCGGCGTGCACGATCTCGCCGGCGTGGGTGATCACCACGCCCTGGGAGATCTCGTCGGTCTCGTCGAACACCAACTTGCCGTCGGACACCAGGTGCGTGATCAACGCACTGGCGTTGCGGCCGAACGCCTGCGAGGCGCTGGTGGCCAGCCGGGACGGCAGGTTGGACGCGCCGATCACCCGGACGCCGTTCGGCGTCAGCACCGTCTCGCCGGGCACCGAGCCCTCGACGTTGCCGCCGAGTGGGCTGGCGGCCAGGTCCACCAGCACCGAGCCGGGACGCATCCGGGCGACCACGTCGGCGGTGACCAGCACCGGTGGCCGCCGGCCCGGCACCTGCGCGGTGGTGATCACGATGTCGTGCCGGGCGATGTGCTCGGCCAACTCGGCCTGTTGGGCCGCCCGCTCCTCGGCGGTCAGCTCCCGGGCGTAGCCGCCCTCGCCGGCCGCGGCGATGCCGGCCTTGAGCTCGATGAACTTCGCGCCGAGCGACTTGACCTCGTCCCGGGCGGCCGGCCGGACGTCGTAACCGCTCACCGTCGCACCCAGCCGGCGGGCGGTGCCGATCGCCTGCAGGCCCGCCACGCCGGCACCGAGCACGAGCACGGCGGCCGGCTTGGAGGTGCCGGCCGCGGTCATCAGCAGCGGGAAGAACCGGTCGTAGTACTCGGCGGCCAGCAGCACCGCCCGGTACCCGGCCACGCTGGCCTGCGAGCTCAGCGCGTCCATGCTCTGGGCGCGGGTCAGCGTACGAGGCAGCCCGTCCAGGCTGATCCCGGTCACGCCCTTGGCCGCCAGCGCCCGGGTCAGCTCCGGATTGGTCAGCGGCGCCAGCATGCCGAGCACCGCCTGGCCGCCGTGCAGCTGGTCGACCAGGTCGAGGTCCGGCGCGCCGACCGTGACGACGAGGTCCGCCTGGCCGAGCGCGGTGGCCCGATCGACCACCCGGGCGCCGACTTCGGCGTACGCCTCGTCCGCGAACCAGGCCGCAGCCCCGGCACCGGCCTCGATGAGCACCTCGATATCGGCGGAGGCAAGCCGCTTGGCGCTGTCCGGATCCAAGGCGACCCGGCGCTCCTGCGGTGCGACCTCCCTCAGCGCTGCCACCCTCAACATGCGCGCACCTTATGATCTCCCTCTGTCATATCGGGTGAAGTTACCCACACCGGCGCGCCGCTGCCTAGCGAGCGTGGCTGAGCTGATGCTGACGGATTGGTAATATGAACTTCTAGAGGCATGTCTTTGCCAGCCGCTCCTGGTATGTTGCACCGTCTTTCGCACCTTGGTAGCCGGTCGTGCGTCGCAGCACCATGACCACGATTGCAGCCGAGACGGTTCGATGTTTCGTCCAGTGGCGCTGGTCCACCCGAACGGATCGAGGCTCACCGCGTGACCGCACCCGCCCCAGAAGGCATCACCAACCCGCCGATCGACGAACTGCTGGACCGTACCGGTTCGAAGTATGCGCTGGTCATCGTCGCCGCCAAACGCGCCCGGCAGATCAACGCCTACTACAGCCATCTCGGTGAGGGCCTGCTGGAGTACGTCGGCCCGATGGTCGAGACCGCTCCGCAGGAGAAGGCGCTGTCGATCGCGCTGCGCGAGATCAACAGCGACCTGATCGAGTTCAAGCCCGCCGAGTCCTGACCGACCGGCCCACCCGCCAACCACCGGCCATGCCCTCGCAGATTGTGCTCGGCGTGGCCGGCGGCATCGCCGCCTACAAGGCCGCCGAGCTGCTGCGCCGGCTGACCGAGGCCGGCCACGACGTGACCGTGCTGCCGACCCGCTCGGCACTGCAATTCGTGGGTGAGCCGACCTGGGCGGCGCTGTCGCACAACCCGGTGGCCACCGACGTCTGGTCCGACGCGCACCGGGTTCCGCACGTCGCCATCGGCCGGCGGGCCGAGCTGGTGGTGGTCGCGCCGGCCACCGCCGACCTGCTGGCCAAGGCGGCGCACGGCCTGGCCGACGACCTGCTGACCAACACCCTGCTCACCGCCCGCTGCCCGGTGCTGTTCGCGCCGGCCATGCACACCGAGATGTGGGAGCACCCGGCCACCGTGGCGAACGTGGCCACCCTGCGTAGCCGGGGTGCGATCGTGCTGGAGCCGGGCTACGGCCGGCTGACCGGTGCCGACACCGGACGCGGCCGGCTGCCGGAGCCGGCCGAGGTCGCCCGGCTGGCCGAACTGCTGCTGCACCGGCCGGCCGCGCTGCCGCAGGACCTGACCGGACGCCGGGTGCTGATCACGGCCGGCGGCACCCGTGAGCCGCTGGATCCGGTGCGCTACCTGGGCAACCGTTCGTCCGGCCGGCAGGGCTACGACCTCGCCTCGGTCGCCGCCGCCCGGGGCGCGCTGGTCACCCTGATCGCCGCCAACGTGGAACTGCCCGCGCCGGCCGCCGCCGAGCTGGTCGAGGTGGGTACCGCCGAAGAACTGCGGGCCGCCACCCTGGCCGCGGCCAAGGACGCCGACGTGGTGGTGATGGCCGCCGCGGTCGCCGACTTCCGGCCCGCCGACCAAGCACCGGCCAAGATCAAGAAGGCGGCGGGGGTGCCGGACCCGGTGGCGCTGGCCGCCAACCCGGACGTGCTGGCCGAACTGGTGGCTGCCCGGGCGGCCGGCGAGCTGGCCACCCCGGTGATCGTGGGTTTCGCCGCCGAGACCGGCGACCAGCACGCCGACGTGCTCGCGCACGGCCGGGCGAAGCTGGAGCGCAAGGGCTGCGACCTGCTGGTGGTCAACGAGGTCTCGGCCACCAAGGTGTTCGGCCGGCCGGACAACGCGGCGGTGATCTTGAGCCGCGGTGGAGAGCCGATCGAAATCCCGCTCGGGCCGAAGACGGTGCTGGCCGCGGCGCTATACGATGCCCTCGCCCCGATGCTCGCTCGGTAAACTACGCCGTTGAAAACTGAATCGCCGTTGAACCCGAATCCGAATCCCGACCCGATACCGCACATCATCGCTGGAAGCTAGGAGCAAATTCGTGAGCCGTCGCCTCTTCACCTCGGAGTCCGTCACCGAGGGGCACCCGGACAAGATCGCCGACCAGATCTCGGACGGGATCCTGGACGCGCTGGTCGCCGAGGACCCGGCCAGCCGGGTGGCGGTGGAGACGCTGATCACCACCGGCCAGGTGCACATCGCCGGTGAGGTCACCACGAACGCCTACGCCGACATCCCGGCGATCGTCCGGCGGACCATCCTCGGCATCGGCTACGACTCGTCCCGCAAGGGCTTCGACGGCGAGTCGTGCGGGGTGAGCGTCTCGATCGGCGCCCAGTCCTCCGACATCGCCCAGGGCGTGGACACCGCCTACGAGGCCCGGGTGGAGGGCAGCGACGACGCCATCGCCGCGCAGGGCGCCGGCGACCAGGGCCTGATGTTCGGCTACGCCTGCGACGACACCCCGGAGCTGATGCCGCTGCCGATCTGGCTGGCCCACCGGCTGGCCGAGAAGCTGACCGAGGTGCGCAAGAACGGCACCGTGCCGTACCTGCGCCCGGACGGCAAGACCCAGGTCACCATCGAGTACGTCGACGACCGGGCGGTACGGCTGGACACCGTCGTGGTGTCGACCCAGCACGCCGAGGACATCGACCTGGACACGCTGCTCAAGCCGGACATCGAGGAGCACGTGGTCAAGCCGGTGCTCGAGCTGGTCTCGGGCCTGGACATCGCGGAGTACCGGCTGCTGGTCAACCCCACCGGCCGGTTCGTCACCGGCGGCCCGATGGGTGACGCCGGCCTGACCGGACGCAAGATCATCGTCGACACCTACGGCGGGATGGCCCGGCACGGCGGCGGCGCGTTCTCCGGCAAGGACCCGTCGAAGGTGGACCGGTCGGCCGCGTACGCGATGCGCTGGGTGGCCAAGAACGTGGTGGCGGCCGGGCTGGCCCGCCGTTGCGAGGT
>DASUAC010000097.1:0-19896 GCA_035763985.1 Jatrophihabitans sp.
CCGAGGTGGTCGGACGGGCCGCCTCGCACGAGTGCTGGGTGTCGGCGCGGCTGAACCCGGACACCGCGATGTCGTCCCTGACGCCGGGTTCCTCGGTGCCGCAGTCCTTCGACCACCTGGCCGACCGCAACCTGGCGCTGATCCGCAAGCACGCCGACGCGCTGCTGTCCGAGGCCCGCAGCTCCTTCAAGTTGGGCTGACCGGCCGCCTTTCGAACGTAGCGCATCTGGGTCGGATCGTTTCCCCCATCCCGGGCTAAACCGCCCGCTATATTGTCGGCGTGGCCGCGTATCCGGACCTGGACTGGGATGAGCTTTCGGATCGGCTCAAGGAAGTCTTCGGCTGGGCGGCTGCATGTGAGCTGGTCAGCCACGATGTCGGCACCCGGACACTTCTCATCGGTATCTTGCGAAGCCGCCCGGAACAGAATCCGATGGACGTCCTGCTGCGGCATTTTGGCATCCCGCGTCAGCAACTCTTCTCCACGCTGCGTGGCGGCGGAGGTGGATACACCATCGACCCCGACATCAGCTCGCCACTCAAACTGGCGGAGTTGCCACCGCTCACGGGCAACGCGAAACAGGCGTTGCGAAGAGCTAGCGAGCTCCGGGCTAGGAGCAGAGTGCCCGAACTCGATATCGAGTGCCTCTTAGGTGGCCTGATCGACAGCTCTGGTACCGCGAGCAGAGGCTTGGCGCGCCTTGGTTGGAGCGCATCCTTCGACAGAATCCGCGAGCACTATCTCTTCTGGCTATCGGGTCGCATGGTTCCGTACGCAACCGCGCTTGAACGGGACTTTCCGCCTCCCCCTGCGCGAACGTCGAATGCGCCAGAGGGGAGTCGATCAGCGCCGGCGGCGATCCGAACGGAAACGGACTACAACCTCGACCACGCCGCGGAGGACCTGCGCTACCTATATCCCCTCGACAGCTCCACGTGGCTGCTGGCGGCTTTGTACATCAAAGCAAATCACAACCTGCTGTCAGCGGCGGTACATGCATGCTCCAGCGCGCCCTTGAAGCGATTGGGATCGTTGCAGAGTAGGTACGGGCTGGACCGCTTGGTGGTTATCCGCGCGAACGTCGAGCTAGTCATCAGAATGCTGGATATATTAGACAATTCGGAGCCGGACGCATTGGCGTCTGCAGGACTTGCGGAGCTCGCGGTAGACGACTTTGCCGTTGAAAACCTTATGCACATGGTGCAGTACGCCACGCACTTGATATCCACACAAGGGATGACGCTCGAGTTGCATCCGGTCCAGAACTGGGCGTCTCGCGTCGACGAACTCGTCCAAGCCATGCAATCGGCCGACGGCGCTGTGACCTCCCCAGAAGTCGACCCAGTCGGCGTTGCTCCAACGGAGGCAGCTACGGTCTCCACGCGAACGTTGGCCGCGCGCTATACGGATGATTCAGCCGCGACGACCACTCTGGCGCGTGGCGATTCCGACGTCCTGGGCATCGCCAAGGACGTCGACATGCTGGCGTCGGTGATCGCTTCACGACAGATCCAGCCGCCGCTCGCGCTCGGCATATTCGGTGCCTGGGGCTCGGGCAAGAGCTTCCTCATGAACCAGTTGCAGCTGAAGATCAATGACTTGGCAAGAAGATCTCGCAACCAGGAGAGCCTGTTCTGCAGCGATATCGTGCATGTCGATTTCAACGCCTGGCAGTACTCGGACGGGCATCTGTGGGCAAGCCTGGTGAACAGGGTCTTCGAGAAGCTCGGCGATCATCTGCAATGCGACGCTCGCTATCTCGAAGCCTTGGCGGCCATCGAGCGCCAGGACGAGGAGGTGCGGCGCGCGCATGAGCGGGTCGACTCGGCCCGGCGAGCAGTCGAGGAGACCCAACCGGAGAGTCATCGGACAGTTGCGGATCTCGTGCACGCCAATCCAGAGGTTACAGCCGCTGCCACCGAGCTGGCCAACCGCCTCGGTCTTGCTGAGGCCACTACCGAGATCACTGAGCTTGAGCGCCAGGTCGAGGAGTTCGACAATCTCTTAGGCAGGCTGCGGCTAGCCTGGACTGCATCGACACCCGCGCGACGAGGCAGCCTGTTCCTTGGGTTGTCCGTTGCGGTGTTGCTCGTGCTGCTCTCGGTTTGGCTACCGTCCGTCGGCCGCGCCATCAGCATCCTCGGGGCGGCGTTGACCGCAGGGCTCACAGCCGCTGTCAACGTGATCAAACCGACCAATGAGGTGCTGCGCGCGGCGCGTAGGGTTCTCCGTGCCGATGACTCCGATCGCGCATCCTATGAAGAAGCGAAGCGTGGACTTGCCACGGCTGAGGAAGAACTCAGCCGCCTGCAACGGGAGGGGCCGGGCGGCCTGTATCGCTTCGTTCAGGAACGATATGAGGCAGTCGATTACCGGGAGTACTTAGGAATGGTGCCGCTCATCCGAGCGGACCTGAAACGGTTGAGTGAGTGGGCGCTCCCGCCGGACGGTTCCCCACAGATCGAACGCATCGTGGTTTATATCGATGATCTCGATCGCTGCCGGGCGGCGCAGGTCGTCAAGATCCTCGAAGCAGTGAACCTGCTGTTCTCCTTTCCATTGTTCGTGGTTGTCATAGCGGTCGATTCGAGGTGGCTCCTGCAGTCGTTGCGGTCAGAACTTCGTGGCATCTTCTCCGGCGAGGGAGTTGTCGCTTCCAGCCCGCAGGACTATTTGGAGAAAATCATCCGATCCCGTTCTGGGTGCGGCCCATGAGCGATCTCGGATTCGAACGTCTGGTGATCCAGATGATCGGCCCCAAGACGGCTGGCCGCCGGCAGGTCGCGGAGTTCGGCGGCTCGGACGGGCACGAGGCCGAGCAAACCGGCGGTGACGGCATTCCACTGCTGATGAACGAGGACGAATCTGCCCGGCAGACCGAGCAGCCGGAAGCTGAGGCTACTGAGCTGCCCGGGCCTGATAACGATGCGGCGGATGAGCCTGACCTGCTTCCGCAATCACTGGTGATGAGCTCCGATGAGGTCAAGTTCATGTGCACCTTGGGCCCTTTGGTGCGTTCTCCGCGCGCGACAAAGCGGTTCGTCAACAGCTATCAACTGCTGCGCGTATCGGTCGACGATGTTGCCGGGTTCCTGACGAACCGTGAATACCTAGCGCTTATGCTGCTGCTGGCGATGGCTACCGGTAGCTTGGAATTGTCCAGCGACATGGTCAGCGAGCTCTACGGCTCGCCGACCGACGACCTGGCGGCGTTCATGACGGACGCGGACGAGCGCTGGATGCCACTCCGAGCGGCGATGGCGGGACTGCCCGCCGAGGTGGTGAGCCGAGCTACGATCCGTCGTTGGCTGCCTGCCGTGGCCCGGTTCACCTTTCACGGACATGCTGACATCTTTCCTCGGAGTTCTGCGAGTCCTACTTTTTGAGGTCGCTCCGCAGTCGGATACCCGCTTAGGGCGTGTCTCCTTTACTCCATGCTCTGCCCCGCAGCGCCCGGGCAGCCGATCTGCTGCGTTGTCGTCGTCACCGATAGCGCTGCTATCGGCTTCTCCTCCGCCTTGCAGCTAGCCCGCTCGGCCGTCGCTCGCGACGAGGGGAGTAGACACCCCTGGCCCGCAACCGCCTAAGCCGTCGCTCGCACTGCGCCGGGATACGGCACGTAGGCCCGAGCCAATAGCCTACAGACGGACGTACGGCTGCGTCCGAGGTCTTCCAGACGTCAGCCGGTGTAGTTGTAGCCGCCGGCGTAGTCGGAGGCCAGGGTGCTGTCCAGGCCGGCGTCGATGACCGAGTCCGACGTTATGAAGCCGAGTTCGCGGTTCTTGTTCAGCGAGTAGTCGGAGAAGTTGATGGATCCGACGTAGGCCCGGTGGCTGGTCAGCGCGGCGTCGACATCGATGACCTTCGCGTGGATGTAGAGCGAGGCAGTGGCGGAGTACAGGTGCACCTTGGCGCCGGCCGCGACCAGTTGGTCGAAGGCGCTGTCGTAGCTGCTGTTGGCGGTCATCGTGATGTGCACCTGCACGCCGCGCTGGGCGGCCGCGACCAGCGCGTTGGTGATCGCGGTGTCGGCCATCTCCTCGTTCTCCACCGACAGGATGCTGGTGGCCGCATTGATCAGCGCGAGCAGCTTGGACTGGGCGTCGGTCGGGCTCCAGACCAGGTTGTCCCCGTCGGTCGGGGTGATCGAGGAGCCGGCGTAGTCGGCGTTGAACACCTTGGTGATCGCGGCGATGTCGATCAGGTTGGAATCGAGCAGGCAGAAGTCGCGGCTGGTGGAGTAGTACTGGCTGGTCAGGTTGCCGCTCATGATGGCGGACGTGATGCCGTCCACCGTGACCGTCTTCTGGTGGGTGGCCGCGTACTGGGTGGGCGCCCACACCACATGCACGCCGTGCCCGGCCAGGTAGTTGTAGGCGGTGGTGTTGTTGCTCTTCTCCCGGTTGACGTCCAGGATCACCCGGACGTTGACTCCACGGCCGGCGGCGTTGGCCAGATCCTGCTCGGCCACCGTGTCCGTCAACTCGTACATGGTCATGTTGATGCTCGAGGTGGCCCCGTTGATCAGCGAGTAGATCGCCTGATACTTGTCCGCCGGTTCGATGATCAGCTTGTACTTCGAGCTGGCGGCCTGTGCGGCTGGCGCGGCGAGACCGGCGCACAGAGCTGTCGCGGCGAGCAGGGCCGCGAATATTCGGGGTCGGTGCATGGCAAAGCCTCTCGACGGGGATGAGCGGGGGAAGCATGGGAGATTTTGCCGGAATCATCCCCGCTGCCGAGCGACCCCTGGTTAAGAGTCGGCTATGAGCCGGAGCTACGCCGGACGGCCGCGACCGGGTCCGGGGCCGGAGGAGCCGGGCTTGCCGGGCAGGCTCGCTGCGTAGTCGACGCCGCGCCGTACCCACGCCTCGAACGTCGCGTCAGCTGCCGCCGCCGCGGGGTCGATCCGGAGCCAGCCGGCCATCTCCCGGCCGCGCATCACCACCCGCCGAACCGATGGCTCGTCCAGCAGCGACCCGGTCTCGGCCGGGTCGACGCGCAGCATCATGCCGCCCTGCCCGCTCGCCGCCACCGCCATATTGCCGTTGATCAGGAACGCCAGGCCACCGAACATCTTCTTCTCGGACAACCCGGGCTCGTCCTGCACCAGCTCGCGAATGCGCTCGGCCAGCTCCTCGTCGTACGCCATGGCCGGAGTATGCCGCCGGGCACCGACATCGCCGGTTACCCGAAAGGGGCGGGCCCACCCGTGCACAGCTCGGGTGGCCCCGCCTGACCCACCAACGAGGCCCGTCCGGCTCCGGTTACGACGCTCGGCCGGCTCAGGTACGGAACACCCGCTCAGGTCCGGAACAGCCGTTCAGGTACGGAACACCCGCTCAGGTACGGAACAACCGGCGCATCCGGCGGACCGCGACGGCCATGGTGACCACCGCGAGCACCGTCAGGTAGCAGGCGTTGCCCAGCAGCGCCCAGCTCGGCCCGCCCAGCGTGATGCCGCGCAGGATCTGCACGCCCTGATAGAGCGGGGTGGCCCGGACGACGACCTGCAAGCCGACCGGATAGGCCTGCACCGGCACGAAGGTCCCGGAGAACAGGAAGAGCGCGAACTCGACGGCAAGGATGTATTCGATGTCCTGCCAGCTCCGCATGAAACTGGAGACGGCCATGCCGAAGCCGCCGAAGGCCAGCCCGACCAGCAGGGTCACCGGCAGGGCGGCCAGCGTGCGCAGCGGCGTGGTGGCACCGACGGCGACCATGACGGCCAGGAACGCCGCGCTGTAGAGCAGGCCGCGCAGCATCCCCCAACCCAGCTCCCCGAAGGCGACGTCACCTGGCGTCATCGGCGTGTTCAGCACCGCCTCGTACTGCCGCTGATAGCGGAGTTTGGCGAAGAAGTTGGTGGTCGTCTCGGCCAGTGCGCCGCTCATCGCCGAGGAGGCGAGCAGCGCCGGCGCGACGTAGCTCAGGTAGGAGACCTGCCTGCCGTCGGCCAGCGTGATGCTGCCGATCAGCGAGCCGACCCCCCACCCGATCGACAGCAGGTAGAAGACCGGCTCGGCGAAGCCGGAGATCAGCAGCGCGCCGTAGGCCCTGGCCGACCGGAACAGCGTCACGTTCCGCGAGGTCATCGCGGCCGCGCGGGGCAACTGCAGCTCGTCGCCGAGCAGGGTCCGGACCAACAATGCCGCCGCCATCAGGCCTCCTACGGGGTGAGCCGCTTGACGTACCGGGCGTGCGCCACCGCGGCTCCGGCCGCACACCACAGCAGCAGCACCACGAGGTGGCCGCAGACGGCGGCTGCCGCTCCGACGCCCGAAGCCGCCGCCCGGCTCAGCTGCACGCCGTGCCACAACGGCAGCACGTACGCCAGCGGGCGCACCACCGCCGGCAGCCGGGTGATCGGGAAGAACACCCCCGAGAACAAGGTCATCGGAAGCAGCCCGAACCGCAGCATGACCACCATCATGCTGACGCTGCTGACGCTGGCCGAGTAGGCGAACATCGGGGCCGCGCCGGCCAGGCCGACCAGCACCGCGACCAGCGGCAGCGCGATCGCCCAGCCGGAGTGCACGGCACCGAAGGCCGTCATCAGCACGGTGAAGATCACCGCGGTCGGCAGCATCCGCAAGGCCAGGTAGGCCAGCTCGCCGGCGATGATGTCGGCGGCGCGGGCCGGCGCGATGATCATCCCGAAATAGCTGCGTTCCCAGTGGAAACTGTTGAACACCGGAGCGCCGGCCTCGGTCATGGCCAGCTGCAAGGTGCTCGAGACGAGCAGGCCCGGCGCCACGAACTCGACGTACGGCATGCCGAGCGCGCCGTGCCGGTTGACGTAGCTGCCCACCGAGACGCCGACGCCGACCAGCAGCAGCACCGGGGTGGCCAGTGAGTTGAAGGTGGCACTGCGCCAGGATTGGCGGTATTTGATAAGGCGGTACTCCAACACCGCCCGCGCCGGAAGCGCTGTCGCCGGACTCATCAGGCCTCGACCAGGCTTCGCCCGACCAGCCGGAGGAAGACATCCTCCAGGCTGGCCCGCCGCACCAGCACCCCGGCCGGCCGCAGACCGCGCTGGTAGACGGCCTGCACCGTGCCGTCCCCGTCGTCGTGGTAGAGCAGAATCCGATCGGGCAGCACCTCGATGCGTTGGCAGAGGTCGGTGAGCTTGTCGGCGTACGAGCTGAGCGGCCCGGAGTTGAAGCGGATCTCGACGACCTCCCTGGTGACGTGTTCGGTGATCAGGTCGCGCGGCGCGCCCGTCGCCACGATCACGCCGTGGTCGACGACCAGCAGCCGGTCGCACAACTGCTCCGCCTCGTCCATGTAGTGCGTGGTGAGGATCTGGGTGACGCCCTGCCGCTTCAGCTGATACAGCCGTTCCCAGAGCAGATGCCTGGCCTGCGGGTCCAGCCCGGTGGTCGGTTCGTCGAGCAGCACCAGGTCCGGCTCGTTGATCAGCGCACGGGCGATCGAGAGCCGGCGCTTCATTCCGCCGGAGAGCGGCTCGACCTTGCTGCCGGCCCGGTCGGCGAGCTGGAGGAAGCCGAGAAGTTCCCCGGCACGCTGTCGTGCCACGGCTCGGCCGATGCCGAAGTAACGCGCGTAGGTGGTCAGGTTCTCCAGGCAGGTCAGTTCCCGGTCCAGGATGTCCTCCTGCGGACACACGCCGAGCCGGGCCCGGATCGCCGTGCCCTGGCGTACCGGATCCATGCCGAGCACCGTGAGTTCGCCGCCGCTGATCGGGGAGACGCAGCCGATCATCCGCATGATCGAACTCTTGCCGGCGCCGTTCGGGCCGAGGAAGCCGACCATCTCGCCCGGCTCGACCTCGAAGTCCACACCGGCCACAGCGGTCAGGCTGCCGAACCGTTTGGTCAAGTCGCGAGCTCGTACGAGAGCGTCGGTCACGGAGTCCCTACCCTAAGTGACGATTGGCGGGACGTTGCCGGCCGAGCGACCAGCCGGCTGCCGAGGCTGCACCCCGAGCAAAGCAGTGTCTGCCACATCCTGGATCCGTCCGCCGGGGCCTGTTGCGGTTTCATAGCCTATAGCCCTAGCCTGACCGAAACATCTGGCTTAGGGCTAGGAACGCCAATTCATGCTTGTTTTACGGGTGAAGTACGGCCCAGGGTTCCGATGACCCTCGGCGGCGCATACCGACACGGCGGTGATCTGCTGGCCGTCGAGTACCTGGATCGGGTCGTCAGCAACGGCATCGACGCTGCCGAACTGACAGCGGCAGGTGACGTCTCGCCGGATCTGTTCGAGTACCCCGGCCGGCTGATGCCGAACCCGGTCTTTGTCAGCGCCGCCGACGCCGTTCGGCTTGCCCGGCAACTGCAGGACATCCATGACCTGCTGATCTCGCTGCCCGAGCGGCGCTTCGCCGGCAACCGTGCCGAGTTCGGCCGGGTGCTCGGGCTCTCGGAGTTCCAGGACGCGATAGTCGAGCGCGCCACCGGCAAGCCGCCGCTGCTGGCCCGGGCCGATCTCTACCGCACCGACACCGGTTTCACCTTGCTGGAATTGAACACCGGTAGTTCGCTGGGCGGTTTCCAGTGTGCCGAGATCAACCGGGCGATGGTCTGCCACCCGATCCTGGCCGACTTCGTGCAGGAGAAGCGGCTGTCCTGGGCCGACACCGCCGAACGCCTGATCGGCACCGCGCTGGCCCTGCACGCCGAGCGCATCGGTCCGGCTGCCACCGTCGCCCTGGTGGACTGGCCGGACACCTTTGCCTTTCACCAGCCGAGAATCGAGGTGATGGCCCGGCTGTGCCGGCGGTCCGGCGTGGAGGCGTTCACCTGCCATCTGGGCGAGCTGACCGGCGGCACCGGCGGCCTCAGCTACCGCGGCCGGGACATCGACGTCGTCTTCCGCTTCTTCCTGCTGGAATACGTCGATTCGGCCGCCGGGGTCGAGTTGCTGCAGCCGTTGCTGCGGGCGGCCGAGAGCGGAGCGGTGACGCTGCTGTCACCGCCGGACGCGGACATGTACGGCTACAAGGCCGGCCTGGCGCTGCTCTCGGAGATGGTGCACACCGCGGACCTCGACAGCCGCGAACGGGAGAGCGTGACCGCGCTGGTGCCGTGGACCAGAATGCTGAACGCCACGATCGAGGATCCGTCCGGTGAGCCGGTCGACGCGGCTCGCTTCGCGATCGCACGGCAGTCCGAACTGATCCTGAAACCGGTGTCGTTGCACGGCGGCAGCGGGATCGTCGCCGGCTGGACGGTCGAGGCCGAGGAATGGCGCCGATGTGTGGAACATGCGCTGGACGGGCCGTACATCCTCCAGCAACGGGTCCGGCCGGCCCCCGACCTGGCGCTGGTCAAGGAGACGATCGGCGGGATGTACTGCAACTGGGGGGTGTTCCTCACCCCGACGGCGACCGGCGAGGCCGAATACAGCGGTTGCTTCCTGCGGGCCAGCCCGGATCCCGATGTCGACGTCATCAGCTATGACACCGGCGCGCTGCTCGGCGCCTGCATGACAGGGCCCTGACCGGATGCCTCGTGACTCGTTCGGCAGCGCCCCGGCCGCGCTCGGCTCGGCCGGCCGCGGTGACCTGCTGGCCGTCGAATACCTGGACCGGGTCATCCGCGACCGGATCGACGCCGCCGAACTCACCGCGGTCGCGGACGCCGCACCCGAACTGATCGACTACCACGGCCGGCTGATGCCGAACCCGGTCTTTCTCAGTGCCGCCGACAGCGATCTGCTCGTCCGGCAGCTCGATGACATCCATGACCTGCTGCTCTCGCTGCCGCAGCGCTGTGCCGGCAGCCGTGCCGGGTACGCCCGGATGCTGGGGCTGTCCGAGTTCCAGGTCGCGGTGGTCGAACGTGCCGCCGCCGGCCGGCCACCGCTGTTGGCCCGCGCCGACCTCTACCGCACCGGCACCGGCTTCGCCCTGCTGGAGCTGAACACCGGTAGTGCCCTCGGCGGATTCGACTGCGGTGAGATCAACCGGACGCTGGCCAGCCACCCGAGCCTGGCCGGCTTCGTGGCGGAGAAGCAGCTGTCCTGGGTGGACACCGCCGAGCGGCTGCTCGGCATCGCCCTGGCGCAGCACGCCGAACGGACCGGTTCGGTGGCCGGCACCATCGCGCTGGTGGACTTCCCGGACACCTTTCCCCGGTACCAGCGGACGATCGAGGTGATGGCCCAACTCTGCCGCCGATCCGGCATCGACGCGTTCGCCTGCCATCTCGGCGAATTGGCCGAGGGCCCGTACGGGCTCAGCTATCGCGGCCGGAAGGTGGACATCGTCTACCGCTTCTTCATGCTCGAGTACGTCACCTCGGCCGCCGCGGTCGAGTTGCTGGAGCCGTTGCGCCGAGCGGCCGAGAGCGGAACGGTGACGCTGCTGTCGCCGGTGGAGGCCGACCTGTACGGCTACAAGGAGGGGCTGGCGCTGCTCTCCGAACTGGCCCACACCGCGGACTTCGACAGCCGCGAACGGGACAGCGTGGCCGCCTTGGTGCCGTGGACCAGAAGGCTGCACGCCACGGTCGAGGGTCCGGCCGGCGAGGCGGTGGACGCGATTTCCTTTGCCACGGCGCAGCAATCGGAACTGATGCTGAAACCGGTGTCGCTGCACGGCGGCAGCGGAATCGTCGCCGGCTGGACCGTCGGCGCCGAGGAGTGGCTTCGCAACGTGACGGATGCGCTGGACGGGCCGTACGTGCTGCAGCAGCGGGTGCGCCCGGTCGCCGACCCGGTGTTGACCCAGCAGACGATCGGCGGGCTGTACTGCACCTGGGGGGTGTTCATCACCCCGTCGCCGACGGGTGAAGCCGTATACGGCGGTTGCTTCGTCCGGGGCAGCCACGACCCCGAGGTCGACATCATCAGCTATGACAACGGGGCGCTCATCGGCTGCTGCCTGGTCACGCCGTGACCGTGGCGGGCCGTCCGCCGGACGCGAACGGCCCGCCTGCGCAACGGTTCAGCTCACCGTCGGATGGCTGACCTCGCAGCCGCCGGAGCCGTTGTTGTAGTCGTTGGCCCAGGTCGACTGCACCGGATAGCTGCCGGTGCTCAGCGTGATGTTCTGCGACGCGCCCTGGCCGGAGGAGATCCAGGCGCACTTGTCGCCGTTCTCCTCACCGGTCAGGTCCGTCCAGCCGCCGGCCGGGAACTGGTCGGTGATCGTCTCGGCGTACTCGTGCCCCTCGACGATGGTCACGCCGTCGGTCACCCCGGACGCGCTGCTGTTGACGAAGTTCGACCCGCAGCTGGAACCCATATCGGTCACGTACGGCATGTTGGTGAAGGCCAGCGGCCGTACGGCGAGTTCGCCGCGCCACCGGACAGCGACGTGTCGCCGGTGTAGTCGTGCCAGGCGCACCAGTTGCTGGCCGGGGTGTTGAAGCCGTCCGGGTGGGTGCCGGTCGGGGAGAGGATCACGTACTGCGCGTTGCGGTTGGCGGTCGAGGTGGTGTTGCCGAAGTGCCCGGCGGCCGCGACCGCCTCGGCACCGAGCTGGTTGCCGGTCGCCTGCGCGGGTGCGGCGGCCGAGGTGTCCGCCCAGACACCGGCCAGCGCGCCGCCGGTCGGGTACCCGACGTGCGCCGATCCGGCCGGGCAGCTGGTCGAGCCGGTGGCCACCCCCTGGCAGTACTGGGTCATCACGCCGGACCATGTCTCCGAACCGGTGCCCAGGCCCTTGAAGAAGCCCTGCAGGATCGGGGCGGTCCGCTGCGGGTCACCGCTCAGCGTGGTGTAGCCGTTGGCGTCGGTGCCCGAGGTACCCCACTGGGAGCCCCAGAACACCAGGTATACCTTCTCGGCGCCGGTGGTCACGCCCACCCCGGAGACGCCGCCGCCGTAGCTGAGGTTGTTCAGGCCGAGGTTCGGCAGGCCGGCATCCAGTGTCGGCACCAGGCCGTGCCGGTACGGGTGGCCGGCCAGGTCACCGGATTGCGCCGCTTGTGCGCCGGTCGGCCAGATCAGGCAGACCGCTGCCGCGGTCGCGGCCAGGGCCGCCAGCTTGGCCTGCCGCCGTTTGCCGATCTTCGCGTTCTCATCCATGGCTGAAAGCCCTTCGTCGGGGGGTGCGGAACCGCCGCCGGAGCGAGGAACCAGTTGCCCGGCCCAACGAGGGGAACGTGGCGCGGGTTACGAGTTGATCACGGACGTGGCGGCGTCCGCTGCGGGGCCGGCTTGCATCCGCTGCCAAGATCACCCCGGCAGCTCGGGCAGCTTTAGCCAAAGCGCTGGGCAACTGCTGCCAGTTGGATGCTGGTATGGCGCGAATCCGGATCGGCATCGACACCGGCGGCACGTTCACCGACGTGGTCGCCTTCGACGAGGCCACCGGCCGGCTGGTCAGCACCAAGACCGCCTCCACCCCGGACGATCCGGCCGCCGGTTTCCTGACCGCCGTCCACAAGGTGCTGAACCGGCTGGAGCTGCCCGGCGCCCGGCACGGCGAGGCCATCGCCGCGGTCAGCCACGGCACCACGGTGGCCACCAACCAGCTGCTCGAGGGCAAGGTCGGCAACCTCGGCTTCATCACCACCGAGGGCTACGAGTTCATCCTGGAGATCGCCCGGCAATCCGTCCCGGACGGTTACGGCAACAGCTACTTCTGGGTCAAGCCGGACCGGATCGTCCCGGTCGAGCGGGTCCGGACGGTCGGCGGCCGGCTGGATCACACCGGCGCCGAGGTCCGGCCGTTCGACGAGCACGGCGCCACCGAGATCGCCCGCTGGTTCAAGGCCGCGGGCATCGACACGATCGGCATCTGCCTGCTGCACGCCTACGCCAATCCGGAGCACGAGCTGCGGATGCGCGACATCCTGCGGCGGGAACACCCCGACGCGGTGGTGTCCATCTCGGCCGAGGTGCTGCGTGAGTACCGCGAGTACGAGCGCTCGATGACCACCCTGGTCGATGCCGCGGTCAAGCCGAAGGTGGCCGGTTACATCCGCTCCATCCAGCGCCGGCTGGACGGGCTGCGGGCCGCACCGCGGATCCCGTTCTACGTCATGAAGTCCAACGGCGGCGTGCTGTCTGCCGAGGAGGTGATCCGCCAGCCGATCAGCACGGTGCTCTCCGGCCCGGCCGCCGGTGCGCTCGGCGCCGCGCTGATCGCCGGCCACGCCGGCTACCACCGGGTGCTCACCTGCGACGGCGGCGGCACCTCCACCGACGTCGCGGTGGTGCTGGACGGCCAGCCGGCGCTGACCACCGAAGGCAGCGTCGGGCAGTACCCGTCCAAGATCCCGATGATCGACGTGGTCACCGTCGGCGCCGGCGGCGGCTCGATCGCCTGGATCTCGCCGGAGGGCGCGCTGAAGGTCGGCCCGCGGTCGGCCGGTGCCGAGCCGGGACCGCTCTGCTACGCCCAGGGCGGCACCGAGGTTACCGTCACCGACGCGCACGCGGTGCTCGGCCGGATTCCGCCACACCTGCTGGGCGGTGAGATCCCGTTGGACGTCGAGGCAAGCCGCACCGGACTGCACCAGCTGGCCGGCAAGCTGGGCCTGGCGCCGACCGCGTGCGCGCTCGGCGTGCTGGAGATCTCGGCGTGGAACCAGGCCAACGCACTGCGCCAGGTCACCGTGCAGCGCGGCCTGGACGTCCGGGAGTTCACCCTGACCACCTTCGGGGGGTCCGGCTCGCTGCTGCTCTGCCGGCTGATCGACATTCTCGGCCTGCCCCGGGTGCTGGTACCGCCCGACCCGGGCAACGTCTCGGCGTTCGGGCTGCTCACCGTCGACGTCCGCAACGACTACGTGCAGACCCACGTCGCCCAGCATGCCGCGTTGCGGGTCGAGACGGTGACCGCGATCCTCGAGCAGCTCACCGGCCAGGCCGCCGAGGCGCTGGCCCGGGAGGGCTTCGCCGCGTCCGAGCAGGCGTTTCATCGCAGCGCCGACCTGCGCTACTTCGGCCAGGCCTTCGAGGTCCGGGTGCCGGTGCCGGCCGGGCTGCTCGACCGGGCCGCGCTGGAGGAGGTGGCGGACGCCTTCCACCAGGCCCACCTCGAGCTCTACGGCTACTCCTTCGCCGGCGATTCCCGGCAGCGGGTGGAGTGGGTGAACCTGCGGGTGACCGGGATCGGCCCGATCCGCAAACCGCGGCTCACCGAATACCCCACGATGGCCGCCGATGCCCGTACCGGCGTCCGGCAGGTCTGCTTCGACGAGGCCGGCTATCAGGAAACCCCCTTGTACGACCGGGCGAAACTCAGTCCCGGCGACAGTGTCGCCGGTCCGGCGGTGATCGAGGAGTTCGGCTCCACGGTGCCGATCCATCCCGGCTTCAGCGCGGAGCTGGACCGCTACGGCAACCTGCTGATCACGCGGGAGGTGACTCGATGACCTCACTCACCACGGACCGCGGCGCCGGCGTCGACCCGATCGTGCTGGAGATCGTGCAGGGCAGCCTGGCCTCGGTGGAGAAGGAGGTCGAGACCGCGATCGCGCGTACCTCCCGGTCGCCGATGATCCGCGACGCGCACGACTTCCGGGCCGGCATCCACGATCGGCTGCTGCGCAAGCTCACCGGCCGCAGCTACTCCGCCCTGGTGCACCCGGTGGCCCGGGACTTCCCGATCGAGACCATGCGTCCTCATGATGTGTTCTTCCACAACGACGTCTACCTCTCCGAGGGCGGCATCGGGCACCTGCCGGACCTGTGCGTGACCGTGCCGGTCTTTCATGACGGCGAGGTGGTCGCGTTCGTGCAGGCCTTCGGGCATCACGACGACATCGGCGGTGCGGTACCCGGTTCGATGCCGAGCCATGCCACCAGCGTCTTCGAAGAGGGCCTGATGGTGCCGCCGATCAGGCTGTGGGACCAGGGCGTGCCGAACGCGGCGGCGTTGCGGATCATGACCCGCAACTCGCGGATGCCGGAGTCGCTGGCCGCCGATCTGGACGCCGAGTGCTCGGCCTGCCTGATGGGCTCGCGCCGGCTGGCCGAGCTGTTCGCCCGGTACGGCCGGCCGACCGTGGAGGCCTGCTTCGACCAGATCGTGGACCGCACCACCGAGACCTACCGGCGCGAGATCCTGGCCAAGATCCCGGTCGGCAGCTGGACCTGGGAGGACTACGCCGAGCACGACGGGGTGGACGAGCCGAAGCTGCACACCCAGCGGATCACGCTCACCCGGACCGATGCCGAGGATCCGCAAGGCGAAAGGCTGATCCTGGACTTCACCGGCACCGCGCCGCAGGCCAAGGGCCCGATCAACCACTGCGCGGACTACGCCGACGGCAACTTCCTGAAGAAGTGGCTGGCCCCGATCCTGCGCAACCTGGCCGATTCACCCGCCCGGATGGCCGAACTGGACGTCAACGAGGGCGTGGTGCCGCTGATCGAGATGCGCTTCCCGCCACCGGGCACGCTGCTCACGCCGATCTTCCCGGCGCCGACCAACGCCCGGACCTTCGTCATCCTGCGGCTGCTCGGGGTGCTTGCCGGGGTGCTGGCCAAGGCGGTGGGCGGCCGGATGCCGGCCGATCAGGAGACCATCCGGTACACCGGCGTGTACGGCACCGGCCCGGACGGCGAGCCGTACCTGATGCGCGAGGTGCTCGGCGGCGGCTCCGGCGGCCGGTACTACGCCGACGGCGAGGACACCATCCACGTGGTGCCGGACTCCCGCAACCTGCCGACCGAGTTCACCGAGGCCCGGTTCCCGTTCCGGATCGAGCGGCTGGGGCTGGCGATGGACTCCGGCGGGGCCGGGCAGTACCGCGGCGGGCTGGGCTACGAGAAGCACATCCGGATGCTGGCCGACGCGCACTTCATGTCGATCGCCGACCGGTCCATCCTGTCCTGCTGGGGGGTGAACGGCGGCCGGGCCGGTCGGCCGTTCGAGGTCACCATCGATCCCGGCGGCCCGGCCGAGCGCACCGTGGACGCGCTGGCCGACGCCGAATTCGTAGCGGCCGGCGAGGTGATCCGGATCCGGACCACCGGCGGCGGGGGCTGGGGCGATCCGCTGGACCGGGAGCCGGCCGCGGTGCTGCGCGACGTACGCCAGCGCAAGGTGTCGCCGGCGGCGGCCGAACGCGACTACGGGGTGCTCATCGCCGGCGCGGCGGTGAGCACCGACGGGACGGTGGACGCCGCCGGCGCGGTGGACGGCGCCGGCACGGTGATCACCGACGGGACGGTGGACGCCGCCGGCACCGAGGCGCTGCGCCGCCGGCTGCGGGCGGCCCGTACCGGCGAGCAGCCGTTCTTCGACCGTGGCCCCGGGTACCGGCGGCTGTCCGGCGGAGCGGCCGCCAGCGGCTACGACTACCTCGACGGGCACCACCTAGGCTCGCAGCCATGACGCTCAGGCTGCGCACCGTCGACGCGTTCACCGACCGGCCGTTCACCGGCAACCCGGCCGGGGTGATCCGGTTGGACGACCGCGCCGAGCTGCCGCCGGAGAGCTGGTACCGGGCGGTGGCCGGCGAGCTGAACCTGTCCGAGACCGCGTTCCTGGAACGCTGGGACGGCGCCGACTACCGGCTGCCGGCCGCCATCGGACACCAGCCGGAGTACCTGGGCGTGACACCGTCCGGCTATCTGCTCGCGGTCATCGACGGGGACTCCGAGGTCCGCCGGCTGCGGCCGGATCTGGCCACGATCAAGCAGCAGGTCGGGCACGGCGTGATCGTGTCGGCGGTCGCGGCCGAGTCGTCCGGGGCGGACATCGTGTCCCGCTTCTTCGCCCCCGCGCTGGCCGTGCCGGAGGATCCGGTCACCGGCGCCGCGCACACCGTGCTACTGCCGTACTGGTCGCAGCGGCTCGGCCGGACCGAGCTGACCGCGGCCCAGGTGTCACCGCGCGGTGGCCGGTTGGCGCTGCGGCTGGTCGGCGACCGGGTCCTGATCACCGGCCGCGCGGTGACGGTGCTCGACGCGAGGTTGCTGTCGGTGCCGTCTGGAAGGCTGGCCTCATGATCAGGTTGCGCATCGTGGACGCCTTCACCGACCGTGCCTTCGCGGGCAACCCCGCCGCGGTGATCCGGCTGGACGAACTGGCCCCGGACCAGCTGCCGGACGAGGGCTGGTACCAGCAGTTGGCCGCCGAGATCAACACCCCGGCGACCGGGTTCGTGCTGCCGGCCGAGGACGATCAGGCGGACTTCCGGCTGCGCTGGTTCAGCCCGCGGGTGGAACTGGAACTGTGCGGTCATGCCACGTTGGCCAGTTCCCACTGCCTGTTCGACGACGGGGTGGCCGGCCCGATCCGGTTCGCCACCCGGGCCGGCGTGTTCTCCGTCCGGCAGGACGACTCCGGCGCGGTGACCCTCGACCTGCCGGCCCAGCCCGCCAGCCGGATCGAGCCGCCGGACGGGCTGTCGGAGGCGCTCGGCGCGGAGCCGGTCTGGGTGGGCGAGGGCGGCGGCAAGTACCTCGCCGTGCTCGCCGATCCGGCGACGGTGCGCGGCCTCGAACCGGATCTGGCGGTGCTCGCCGGCTACCCGGTGCACGGCGTGATCGTCACCGCCGGCTCGGACGTCGAGCATGCCGACTTCGTCTCCCGGTTCTTCCCACCCGCGCTGGGCATCGCCGAGGATCCGGTCACCGGCAGCGCGCACACGGTGCTCGGCCCGTACTGGGCGGGGCGGCTCGGCCGGACCGAGCTGACCGGCCTGCAGGTCTCGCCACGGACCGGCCTGGTGGGCGTCCGGCTGGTCGGCGATCGGGCCGAGCTGACCGGCACCGCGGTGGTGGTGCTGGACGGCCGGCTCGCCCCGGCGGTGGTCGACGTCCCGATGCCGGCCGCCTCGCCGCCGGCCGGCACCGGCACACCCGCGGCCCCGATCTCGTGACCGGCCACGGCGGGCCGCTGGCCGGCGTGCTGGTGCTGGATCTGACGCGCGCGCTGTCCGGCCCGCACGCGGCCATGATGCTGGGCGACCAGGGTGCCCGGGTGATCAAGGTGGAGGCGCCGGACACCGGCGACGACACCCGCGGCTGGGGACCACCGTTCCTCTATCCGCCGGACGCCGACCGGGAATCCAGCTACTTCATGTCCTGCAACCGGAACAAGGAGTCCATCGCGCTGGACCTGAAGTCCGCCGACGGGCAGCGCACGCTGACCCGGCTGATCCGGCAGGCCGACATCCTGGTGGAGAACTTCCGCCCGGGGGTGCTGGACCGGCTCGGTTTCTCCATGCAGCGGCTGCAGGAACTCAATCCGCGGCTGGTGATCCTGTCCATCACCGGGTTCGGCCACGACGGTCCGGAGGGCGGCCGGGCCGGTTACGACCAGATCGCCCAGGGCGAGGGTGGCCTGATGTCGCTGACCGGCAACCGGCCGGACGAGCCGACCAAGGTCGGCGCTCCGATCGCCGACCTGCTGGCCGGGATGTACGGCGCGTTCGGTGCGGTCGCCGCACTGCACGAGCGTGCCCGGACCGGCCGCGGCGCAGTGGTGCGTACCTCGCTGCTGGCCGGGGTGGTCGGGGTGCACGCCTTCCAGGGCACCCGCTACACGGTGGCCGGCGAGGTGCCCGGCACCGCCGGCGCGCACCACCCCTCGATCTGCCCGTACGGGCTGTTCCACGCCGCGGACGGCATGGTGCAGATCGCGGTGGGCAGCGACCGGCTGTGGTCGGCCTTCGCCGCCGCCTTCGGCATCGACCGGCCGCAGTGGCAGCGCAACGCCGATCGGGTGTCCGACAAGGACGCCGTGGTGGCCGCGGTGAACGACGCATTCGCCGGCTACCCACGCGCGGAGTTGATCGAGCTGCTCGCCCGGCTGGGGGTGCCGGCCGGCCAGGTCCGGTCGCTGGACGAGGTGTACGCCTGGGAGCAGACCCGCTCGCAGGGGCTGCTCATCTCCGTCGAGCACGCCACCTTGGGCACCCTGCAGCTGCCCGGGCCGCCGATCCGGTACGACGAGGGTGGCCGCACCGAGCACCTGGCCCCGCCGACGCTGGACCAGCACGGCCAGAGCATCCGGCGCTGGCTGGACGAACGGGAGGCGCAGGACCGATCGGCGGAGCCCGACCGGTCGACCGGGCCGGGCGGGGAGGCTGGCTGATGCGGCTGGTCATCGCGCTGGGCGGCAACGCCATGACCGCGCCGGACGGCTCGGCCCGGCCGGCCGACCAGCAGGCCGCGATCGATCAGGCCGCCGAGCCGATCGCCGACCTGGTGGTGGCCGGCCACCAGCTGCTGCTGACCCACGGCAACGGTCCCCAGGTCGGCAACCTGCTGGTCAAGAACGAGCTGGCCGCGACCGTGGTACCGCCGGTTCCGCTGCACTGGTGCGGCGCGCAGACCCAGGCCACCATCGGCATGCTGATCATGAACGCGCTGGACCGGGCGCTCACCGCCCGGGGGTCGGCCGTGGCCACCGTGGCGCTGGTCTCGCGCACCTTGGTGGACGCCGGCGATCCCGGGTTCACCCACCCGACCAAGCCGATCGGCCGGTACCTGCCGGCCGCCGACGCCGAGCTGATGATCGGCCACGGCCAGCACTGGCGGGATCTGGGCGAGCGGGGCTGGCGCCGGGTGGTGGCCTCCCCGGAGCCGCTGGACTGCCTGGATTCCGCCGCCGCGCTGACGCTGCTGGCCGCCGGCTACCTGGTGGTCTGCTCCGGCGGTGGCGGCATCCCGGTGGTACGGGACGGCCCGGGCAGCTACCGCGGCGCCGAGGCGGTGGTCGACAAGGACCTGACCGCCGCGCTGTTGGCGGCCGGCGTGCAGGCGGACCGGCTGGTCATCGCCACCGACGTCTCGCACGTGATGGTGGGCTTCGGCACCGAGCAGGCGCGCCCACTCGGCCGGGTGCCGGTCGCCGAACTGGAGGCGCTGAGCGAGCGTGGGGCGTTCGACACCGGCAGCATGGCGCCGAAGGTCACCGCGGCCTGCCGGTTCGTCCGGGCCACCGGACGGCCGGCCACCATCACCGCGTTGGCCACCCTGGACGAGGCGCTGTCCGGCCGGGTCGGCACCATTGT
>DASUAC010000098.1:0-4717 GCA_035763985.1 Jatrophihabitans sp.
GAATCCGGTCGGTGGCATCGGCCTGGCCGAGCAGCGCCGCCAGCAGCGAGGTCTTGCCGGCGCCCGTGCCGCCGCTGATCAGCAGACTGAACCGGGCACGCACCAGCGTGGCAAGCAGTTCGGCGACCGGCTCGGACAGGGTGCCCAACCGCACCAGTTGAGCCAGATCCAGCCGCCGCCGGCCGAGCACCCGCAGCGAAATCGTGGGATGGGCCGCCAGCGGCGGCAGGATGGCATGCAGCCGGGTACCGTCCGGCAGCACGGCGTCGACGAAGGGCACCGCGTCGTCCAGCCGGCGACCGGCCTGCCCGGCAAGCCGAACCGCCAACCGACGTACCGCGGCATCGGACTCGAAGCGCACCGGCGCCCGCTCCAGGCCGGCACCTCGGTCCAGGTACACCTCCTCGGCAGCGTTGACCAGCACGTCGGTGACGCCCGGTTCGGCCAGCACCGACTCCAGCGGTCCGGCTCCGAGCAATTCCGCGCGCAACTGGCCGGACAACTCGGTAAGGGCGGCCTCGTCCAGCAACAACTCGGGCGCAGCGCCGACCGGCTCGACCCCGCCGGCGTCGGCCAGTTCGGTCAGCCCGACGCCGTCGGCGGCCAGCCGTAACCGCAGCCGCTCCAGTAGCGGGTCGGCGGCCGGGCTCATGCCGCATCCGCTCCGTCGGCCGGCGGTAACGGCTCAGCCCGGCGCTGCGCGCAGGCGCGCCAGACCGAGGTCGCCGCCTGCCGGGTCCGCCGCCGGATCCGCTGCACCCGCAACCCGTCCGGGTGGCTCCCCGCCGGGTCATAGGGCAGCTCGGCCAGTACCGGCAGGCCGAGCAGGTCGGACACCTGGCGCGCCGACAGTGCACGGGAGCCGCCGCGCACCACCAGCGACGTGCAGCGCTCGTCGAGGGCCGGCGCGAGCATCGCGGCAGCGGTTGCCCCGCGTACCTCGGCCGGCGTCACCAGCACCACCAGGTCACACCGGTGCAGCGCCGCCTGTCGCATCGGCGAGCCGGCGCGAGGCAGGTCGAGCACGACCGGCGCCACCGCGGCAGCGGCATCGAGGACGGCGGTCACCGCGGATTCGGTCAGCGGCTGCTGGCTGTCCGCGGCAAGGAACCGGACGTCGTGCCACCGTGGCAGGCCGGTCGACAGCATCTCCGGATCCAGCGGACCGCCGCGCAGCCGCACCTGGCCCCACCGCGGCCCCGGCGATTGCTCGCAACCGAGCAGCACATCGATGCCGCCGCCCAGTGGGTCGCAGTCGAGCAGGAACGACGGCCGGCCGGCGCAGGCCGCCAGCACCGCCGCGAAGGTGGACGCGCCGGCTCCGCCGCAGCCGGCCAGCACTCCGATCACCGGTTCAGCGCTCATGGCATCACCTCACCGCGCGCAACGCGTCCGGAGGGGCACCGGCGGAGATCTGTGGACGGACCCGGGCGGCTGTGGACAGCGCCGGATGCGCGAGCAATTGTCGGCGCCGCTGGCTATCCTCGCGGGCGTGGCACGGACAGCGGCTTTCTTCGACCTGGACAAGACGATCATCGCCAAGTCGTCCACGCTCGCGTTCGGCCGGCCGTTCTATCAGGGCGGCTTGATCAACCGCCGCACGGTGCTGCGCAGTGCCTACGCCCAGTTCGTCTTCGCCCTCTCCGGCGCGGACGAGGACCAGATGGACCGGATGCGGGACTACCTGACCGCGATGTGCACCGGGTGGGACGTCCAGCAGATCCGCGACATCGTCAACGAAACGCTGCACCAGATCATCGATCCGCTGGTCTACGACGAGGCGGTGGAGTTGATCGCACGGCACAAGGAGCTCGGCCGGGACGTCGTCATCATTTCCTCCTCCGGCGAGGAGGTGGTACGGCCGATCGGCGAGATGGTCGGCGCCGACGACGTGATCGCCACCCGAATGGTCGTCGCCGACGGCCGGTACACCGGCGAGATCGGGTTCTATGCCTACGGGCCGAACAAGGCGGCCGGACTGCGCGAGCTCGCCGAGCAACGCGGCTATGACCTCGCCGAGTGCTATGCGTATTCCGATTCGATCACCGACGTGCCGATGCTCGAGGCGGTCGGGCATCCGTTCGTGGTCAACCCGGATCGGGCGCTACGCCGGATCGCTGCCGAGCGCGGCTGGCCCGCGCTGGCCTTCACCAACGCGGTGCCGCTGCGTGAGCGGCTGTCCGGTTTCCGGGCGCCACCCCCGGCGACCAGCGCGGTGGTGGCCGGCGTCATCGCCGGACTCACCCTCATCGCCTGGTACGCCCGGCTACGCCGTTCCGCCCAGCAACGCGCGGCCGCCAGCTGAAGCCATGCATGGCCCGCTTGCTGAAGGCCACGCACGACCCGCATCCGAGCTGCCCGTGACCAGGTCTTGATCTGGAAGGGTATACAGGCGTACGAATGGAGCACGGAAACTTCGGTTGGCTCTGGCGGTCCGGCCCCCACCAACCGATGTGTCCGCCAGTGGCAACACGGGCACCCACGCGGCGACTACGCCTCGCTGAAGGTTGTCGACGCGGGCCGGCTGGCCCGCGCCTGACTAAGTCACAGTGCACGCTTGGTAACCCGTCCAGCCGCAGAGGGCGCCGTGCTCAGCACGGCGCCCTCACCGTCTCCGCCGCGCCCTCACCGTCTCCGCGGCGGGCAGACCCGAGGCCGCGTCGTCAGCCGCGTTGCATCGCCTCGCAGATGGCCAGCGACTCCCGGCTACCGTGCACCACCGCCGCCGCGCAGAGTTCGATCCAGGCCGCCACCGCCTCCGGGCTACCTCCCGCATAGTCGGTCAGCGCGTGCTCGAGTTCCGACCGAAGTTCGAGCAGCCCCACCTCCACCACCACCAACGACTTGGGGTCCAGTCCCCGGTCGATCAGGACCAGCCGGCCGGCGGCGCGGGCGACCACGCCGGACACGGGTGGGAAGGCGTCCAGGCTGAGCAACTCGGCCTGCACGATCGCCGCCACCACCACGGCCGGAGCCTTCGTCCGATCGAGCACCTCGGCCAGCACGTCCAACCGGTGCGCCACCTCACGATCGGCTCGAGGCCGCCCCAGCTCGGACTCGGCGGCCAATCCACGCGCCGCCAGGGCGTGCAGCCGGGCCAGCACCTGCCGATGCGCGCCCGGCCAGGTGCCGGCCAGCCCGGCCAACGCCGACGAGACCCGCAGCGCGCCCCGCAGCACCGGATCTTCGGCAGTACCGGCGCGCAACTCGGCCAGCGTCACCGGTGAACCGGCCAACACGGCGGAGGCCCAGGCCCCCCGCAGCAGCGACTCGGCCGAGACGTCGGACGACCGCCTGCGCAGCACTCGATGACCCAGCAGGCCGTCCACCGCGAGCCGGCTGGAGGTGACCGCATCGGTCACACCGGGCAACTCCAGCAACGGGGCCAGCGGATCGGCAGACATACGAGCACGTTATCGTCCGCGCGATCTGCCCTCCCCCGTTGTCCACAGCCGCGACATCGGTTCGTCCACAGCGCGAATGCTCACCTTCCCGACAGCCGGTAGGCGCGCTAGCGTCGAAGGATCACCGGACCAGCCGAGGAGTGCAGAGATGACCGAATCCGAAGGCCTGTCGAACCTGCTGCACGAGGAGCGCCGTTTCCCACCGTCGGCGGAATTCGCCGCGGCTGCCAACGTCAAGGCCGACGCCTACGACGAGGCGGACTCCGATCGCCTCGCGTTCTGGGCGAAGCAGGCCGAACGGTTGAGCTGGGCGACGAAATGGACCGAGGTCCTCGACTGGTCCGACGCACCCTTCGCCAAGTGGTTCATCGGAGGGAAGCTGAACGTCGCCTACAACTGCGTCGACCGGCACGTCGAGGACGGTCACGGCGACCAGGTCGCCTACCACTGGGAGGGCGAGCCGGGCGACACCCGCTCGATCACCTACGCGCAGCTCAAGGACGAGGTCTGCAAGGCGGCGAACGCGCTACTCGAGCTCGGCGTCAGGACCGGTGACCGGGTGGCGATCTACATGCCGATGATCCCGGAGACGGTGATCGCGATGCTGGCGTGCGCACGGATCGGCGCGCCACACACCGTGGTGTTCGGCGGCTTCTCCTCCAGCGCGCTGTCCGACCGGGTGATCGACTGCGACGCGCGGCTCGTGATCACCGCCGACGGCGGCTACCGGCGCGGTGCGCCGTCCGCGCTCAAGCCGGCGGTGGACGAGGCGATGCAGAAATGCCCCGATGTCCGCAACGTGCTGGTGGTACGGCGGACCGGGCAGGACATCGACTGGACCGACGGCCGGGACGTGTGGTGGCACGAGGTCGTCGACAAGCAGTCGACCGATCACACGCCCGAGCCGTTCGACGCCGAGCACCCGCTCTACGTCATGTACACCTCCGGCACGACCGGCAAGCCGAAAGGTCAGCTGCACACCTCCGGCGGCTACCTCGTCCAGTGCGCGTACACCCACTGGGCGGTGTTCGACCTCAAGCCCGACGAGGACCTGTACTGGTGCGGCGCGGACATCGGCTGGGTGACCGGCCACTCCTACATCGTCTACGGACCGCTCGCCAACCGGGCGACCTCGTTCATGTACGAGGGGGTGCCGAACAGCCCGGACGAGCACCGCTGGTGGAGCATGATCGAGAAGTACAAGATCTCGATCCTCTACACCGCCCCGACCACGATCCGGACGTTCATGAAGTGGGGCGAGGACATCCCGGGCGCGCACGACCTGTCCTCGCTGCGGCTGCTCGGATCGGTCG
>DASUAC010000099.1:0-3398 GCA_035763985.1 Jatrophihabitans sp.
GGATGCCGCGCGCCGGCGGTACCCGGAGATCACCGGCAGCCTCGGCTATGACCGGCCACCGCGGGTCACAGGTCCGTCCGGCTCTTCGCGCGAGCGCTCTCCAGCCGCGATCGCTCCGCTCCGGCAGCCAACTCGCTCCGCGCCTCGCTCGTACCTCGCTCGATGCTCACTCGCCCTGGCCGCCGCCCGGCTGCGTGGCCGACTCACAGCGTGACCGGACGCGACTGCACGTGCCGCATCCACTCGGTCAGCTCGTCCGGATGGCGGGGCAGCGCGCCGGACAGGTTCACCGGGGCGCCGTCGGTGACCAGCACGTCGTCCTCGATCCGGATGCCGATGCCGCGCCACTCGGCGGGCACGGTCAGGTCGTTAGGCTGGAAGTACAGGCCCGGTTCCACGGTCAGCACGTAGCCGGCCTGCAACTGGCCATGCTTATAGACCTCCTCGCGCGCGTTGGCGCAGTCGTGCACGTCGATGCCGAGCATGTGGCTGGTGCCGTGCAGGGTGTAACGGCGGTGCAGGCCGGCGCCCGGCGCCTCCGGATCATCGGCGCAGGACACCTCGGCCGGCACCGACAGAACCCCCCACCTGTGCAGATGGTCGGCCAGCACCCACATCGCCGTCCGGTGCGGGGCCAGGAAGTCGGCACCCGGCTTCACCTCGGCGAGGGCGGCGGCCTGCGCCTCCAGCACCGCGGTGTAGAGCAGCCGCTGCACCTTGCTCCACTCGCCGCTGACCGGCATGGTGCGGGTCACGTCGGCCGTGTAGAGGCTGTCGACCTCGATGCCCATGTCGGCCAGCAGCAGCTCGCCCGCCTTGACGTCGCCGTCGTTGCGGGTCCAGTGCAGGGTGGTGGAGTGCCGTCCGGCGCCGACCACCGAGCCGTACCCGACGTCGTTGCCCTCCTGGCGGGCCCGGCGCCAGAACGTCCCCTCCAGCCAGCGCTCGCCCCGCCGGCCACCGGCCGTCAGCACATTCGGGATTTCCGCGGCAACGTCGGCGAATCCGTCGATGGTCGCGTCGCAGGCCGCCTGCAGCTGCGCGACCTCCCAGTCGTCCTTGACCAGCTTCAGCTCGTCGACGACCTGCTCCAGCTTGCCGGGCTGCGCGCCCGGCAGCAGCCGGTCAACGTCGGCATCGAGGCCGCGCGGCATCAGGGTTTCTCCGCTGTGCCGGCGCACTGCGTCGGCCAGTTCGCGCAGCGGCCGGACCCGGATGCCGAGCACCCGCTCGGTCTGCTCGGGCGTCGGCACGTTGCCCACCCAGAGCGCGCCGTAGACCATGTCGGTGAAGTAGCCCGGCTGCCCGGGGCCGGCGTACTCCCGGATGTAGAGGGTGGCGGTGTGCGAGTCCCGTTCCGGCGCGAGCACCAGCACCGCACCCTCCGACGCCGTCTCGCCGGTCAGCCAGGTGAAGGTGGACCACGCCCGGTACGGGTAGTCGGTGTCGTTGGTACGCACCTTGTACCGGCCGGCCGGGATCACCAGCTGAGTGCCGACGAAGGCCTGGGACAGCGCTTCCCGGTGCCGGGCGAAGCTGGCCGCGCCGGCGGCCTCACCGCCGTCGCGGCCGGCCGGATGCGGCATCACCGGCGCCGGGGCCCAGTCGGTGGCGATCGCCTTGGCCAGGCCGGGGGCCAGCGGGATGTGGTGGGTGGCGGTGCCGTCGTGCTCGGGATCGGTGCCCTCCGACAGCGGCTCGACGGTGGTGGTGTGGCTCTGCCCGGCTTCGGTCATGGGCCAAGTCTAGGGCGTGCCTGCCGTCGCATGCGGTGCCTTCCACGCGCCCTCCGCGCCGCGCTCGCCGGCTCGTTCCGGGCGTTCGGCGCGGCGGAGACGGCAGGTCGTCCGGCCGTTGCGCACAATGGTTTCGCAAGCGGTGAATGGACGATCCGTCCGGCGACGAGCGCCCGGCGGGGCTGGGAGGACTCCTGACGTGCGGCAGGTGACGCGGCGGCTGCCGGTGTTGTTGGCGGTGCTGCTGGTCACCGGGTGCGCGGCCAAGTCGACGCCCTCGGCACCGGGGACCGTCGCGGCGGACAGCCCGGGCTACACCGGGCCGCCGGTCGTCACCGAGAGCGCCATGCCGACCGACAGCACCGGCGGCACCGCGACCGATCCGTCCGGCACCGCCAGCCCGTCGGCGACGCAGACCTCGGTGCCGCCGAGCACGCCGGCGCCGGTTCGGACGGTGTCGCCGGGTGCGGGCCTGGCCGAGTGCGCGTTGCCGTACCTGCGGATCAGCGTGCGGCCGGCCGCCGTCCGCAGCGCGCACGCCAGTTACCTGCTGACCTTCACCAACACCGGCCAGGTCGCCTGCCGGATGGCCGGTTACCCCTCGGTCGTGGTGCTGAACTCGGCCGGCCGGCCGGTGCTGCGGGCCACCCCTACCCCCAGCGGCTACCTCGGCGGCGTGCACGGCCGGCCGACCACCGTGCTGGTCGGCAGCGACCAGCCCGCGTCGGCGTTGCTGGAGGGTGAGCAGATCGACCTGTCCGGCAACCGGTGCCCGGCCCGGCCGGGTCTGCAGATCACCCCGCCGAGCAGCGCCGTGCCGGCCCGGATCCCGGTCACCACCACCATCTGCGGCGGGGTGCAGATCCACCCGGTGGTGCCCGGCGGCACCGGCAGCTCCGGCTGACCCCGGTGGACACCGGCAGCTCCGGCTGACCCGAGCGGGGCAATGCCCAACATCCGGGGCAACGAAGACACCGGCCGGCGGAATCGCTAGCGTAGGTCCATGCCAGCCGAGCTCAACCCGACCAGCATCCGGACCGCGCCGAAAGTGCTGCTGCACGACCACCTGGACGGTGGGCTGCGGCCGCAGACCATCATCGAGCTGGCACGGAGCATCGATTACCAGCGGCTGCCGGCCACCGACGCCGAGGAACTGCGGCAATGGTTCGTCGAGTCGGCCGATTCCGGATCGCTGGTCCGCTACCTGGAGACCTTCGAGCACACCGTGGCGGTGATGCAGACCAAGGAGGGCCTGCACCGGGTGGCCAGCGAGTGCGCGCAGGATCTGGCCGACGACGGCGTGGTGTACGCCGAGGTGCGCTGGGCGCCGGAACAGCACACCGAGGACGGGCTCAGCCTGCCGCAGGTCGTCGAGGCCACTCTGGAGGGCTTCGCGCACGGCGTGCAGGCCGCCGCCGAGCGGGGCAGGCAGATCCGGATCGGTGCGCTGGCCACCGCGATGCGGCACGCCGCCCGGTCCCGCGAGATCGCCGAACTGGCGGTGGCCTACCGCGACCGCGGCGTGGTCGGCTTCGACATCGCCGGCGCCGAGGCCGGCTTCCCACCCACCCGGCACCTGGACGCGTTCGAGTACCTCCAGCGCCAGAACTTCCACTTCACCATCCATGCCGGCGAGGCCTTCGGGCTGCCGTCGATCTGGGA
>DASUAC010000100.1:0-2712 GCA_035763985.1 Jatrophihabitans sp.
GCCGGGCAGTGCGACCAGCAGCGCGGTGCCGGCCAACACCGGCAGCCAGCGCCACACCGAGGTCATTCCTCACGGTACGACGATGCCGCGGGTTCGGTTCAAGTACGACGGTGCGGTACTTCGGGTGCCGGTTGCGCCGGCCGGCGCTGAGATGGCGGCATGAGAAGTCCCCGGTCCTGCCCGCGCTGCCCGTCCGTAACCCGGCGGCCGGCCCGGCAGCAGTCCGGACGTCCTGGAGGACCGGCCACCGCACGCTGGTGATCGCCGGGCTGGTGGCCGGCCTGCTGGCCGGCTACGCGGTGGCCCTGCCGCTCGGTGCCATCGGCAGTTACCTGATCACCCTGACCGCGCGCAGCTCGCTGCGGGTCGGCACGGCGGCTGCGCTCGGGGTGGCCGTCACGGACGGCCTGTACGCACTGCTGGCGGTGCTCGGCGGCACCGCCGCCGCGGCCGCGCTGGCCCCGCTGGCCGGCCCGTTGCGCTGGACCGCGGCGGCGGTGTTGCTGGTGCTGGCCGGCCGGGCCCTGCGCACGGCGCGGACGGACGCCGGTTCGCTCCACCCGGTGCCGCAGCGTCGGCCGATCGCCGTGTTCGGGCAGTTCGTGGCACTCACCGCGATCAATCCGGGCACGCTGATCTCCTTCACCGCCTTGGTGATCGGCGCTCGGCTCGGCAGCACGCTGCCGCCGTCCGGCCGGACGTTGTTCGTGCTCGGCACCTTCGTCGCCTCGGCGAGCTGGCAGCTGTGCCTGGCGGCCGCCGGGGTGTTGCTGGGCCGGTTGCTGAGTCGCCGGGCCGCGCTGCTCGGCTACTGCTCGGCCGGTCTGCTGGCTGTGCTGGCGATCGCCCTGGTCCTCCGGCCCGTCGGCTGAGCCACGGGTTCAGCCTGACGGTGTCGGGCATTTCGGGTGTTCATCGGAGGATGTGGGTTACCTGCACCGCATGTGCCGGGCCTGGGAATGCTGCTTCAGCGGCAGCGGGGATGAGCCGGCGGCGCTTGCGTTCGGCCGTGCGGGATCGTCGAAGTCCTGCCGGGCTGGCGGCCCGGCATCAGGTCCAGGTTTACGGTGTATGAGCAGCAGCCATCGGCTGCCGGATCGGGTGTAGGGTGACAACGCTGATGGTTCAGCCAGCCCGGGACGAGCCAGCTGTACGCCGCTGACTTGGGAGCATCCAGCTCGAAGCCGGTCATCGCCGAGGTGCGAATGCAGACCCGGGGTTGGGTATGGCTGTTCCGTTCGGCCGGCTGTCGCCAGTCGCCTGCGAGTGTGCCGGGCGGGGAACACCTTTCGTTCAATCCGCCCATCTGCTGTTGCGCGGGGCAGCCGGCGCCTGCCAGCTGGTCGAGAATGCCATCGGCAGGCCCGGGCGAGCCGATCTCCGGGTGGCCGGCTCGGCCCGCGATCCCCCGTTATGTGCTGGCTTGAGGCGTTCGACCGGGGAGAGCTGGACGGGGGGCGTTCCCGGAGCTGCCGGACGTTGCTGCCGGACCGGTCCCGACTGGTAGCCAGATCGGTTGGGGTTTGTGCCCTGCGGATGCTGGCACCGGTACTCGACGGTCCGCACGGGGGCCCGCGGTGATCCGCTCACCGCGCCACACTCGAAGTTCGCTGCTCGGTGCGGCGTGACTGCCGTGCCGCTTGTGCTGGTCAGGTGACTGACCGGGAAGGGAGACAGTCGCCCGGACGGAGGTAGCCAGCCACGCTCCTGCCCGGGTCGGCTAGTTGCCCTGCGGCCGGCCGGTCGCGCCGGGGGGATGTGACCGGCCGGCCGCGCCGGCCCGACGCGCTCGGCGACGAGGGCATCGGCAAGCTGTGCCGGGGCCGAGGTGACCAAGCCCGCGCACAGCGGACTGCTGGAGATCGACGAACAGTCATCAGGCTGCGGCGTGGCAGCTGAATTTTCCTTTGCCACTGAAGGGATCAGGCGCGACAACCTGCTGGACTCAGCCCTCCGACCCCAACCTTGGGAGCGCGGCGACATGAACAATCCGATGTCGGATCATGGTGCACAGGCGGCGTTCTATGCCGACCAGTCCCGCGCCGATACCTGGGTGGTCACCGTCATCGGCGAGGTCGATCTTGCCGATCGTGACCGCTTCGACGCGGTGGTGGAGCGGGCTCTGGCCGACTGCCCGGCCAAGCTGGTATTCGACCTGACCGGCGCGCGGTTCCTGGACAGCACAGTCCTCAGCGTCCTGACGACCGCCGCCGGCGGCGCAACATCGCTCGAGGTACGCACACCACCGCCGATCGTTCGGCGGCTCATCGAACTCAGCGGCTTGACCGAATTGCTGCCGATCGTCGAGTGAACGGGCCGGATACCGGCGGCGCCATCGGCACCGCCCGTGCCCATCCGTCCAGCCCGGCTGAGCAAATACCTGCCTGCATAAGGGGTTTCCGGATCGAGCCGACCGACAGCGACGCTACGGCGATGACGACTTCCCGCCCACAGCGTGGTGTTGTTGGCGTGGGGCGGTCAAGGTGGGGTGCCGAGCTACGGTCAGAGAACGAGCCAGGCGATCGCGACATAGTGCAATGTGGCGCCGGCGCAGACGAAGGCGTGGAACACCTCATGGAAGCCGAAGATGGTCGGCGAGGGGTCGGGCCGGCGGCGGTGGTAGATCACCGCCCCGGCGATGTAGCAGGCGCCGCCGACCGCGAAAAGCACGCATGCGCCGACGCCGATCCGGCTGCATACCGCAGGCAGCGC
>DASUAC010000101.1:0-3376 GCA_035763985.1 Jatrophihabitans sp.
CACCGGGAAGCTCACCGTGCTCTTGACGGTGGTGGTGTTCCAGTCACCGGCCTCCCACATGGCCACCTTGCCCTGGGTGAACAGCGTCAGCAGGTTGTTGCCGTTCGCGTTCGGCCCGGTCTCGGCGCCGGGCACGATGACATGGTCGTTGGTCAGCGTGCTGGTCAGGAAGGACATGCCCTGCTGGAACGCGGCCGTGTTCATGCTGGTGACCGGCGCGTACGGGTACGGGATGATCTTCCCGCCGAGCTCGGCCACGTAGTTGCCCCAGCCGGACTGCGGGTCGTTGTAGACGCCGAGCGCGTAGGTCGCGACCTTGCCCGGGTTGAACTGCGGGGACAGCGCGTTGTGCCCGCTGGTGTCGGTGGTCGCCTGCTTGAGGAAGCTGACGAACGACCCGGTCCCGTCGGCGCTCCACGACAACCCGGACGGCACCTGCAGGCCGATTTTCTTGAAGTAGTTCTTGTTGTAGTACAGCGCGATCGTGTCCCAGTCCTTGGGCAGCCCGTAGATGGCGCCGTTGCGCGAGTGCAGCGCGACGAGCTGCGGATAGTACTGGGACATGTCGATGTGGTTGGCCTTGATCAGCGGGGCGACGTTGGTCAGGATCCCGTCTTTGACGAACGTGCCCAGCCACGGGGTATTGACCCAGAACAGGTCGGGGGCCCCGCCGGTGATGAACTCGGCCGTGATCTTCTGCTCGTAGCTGCCGTACGGGACGTTCTCGATGTCGACCTTGATGTCCGGGTGCAGCTTCTCGAACTCGTCGATGGACTTCTGGTAGCCGATCTGCTCGTGCGGATCCCACAGGGCGTAGGTGAGGGTGACCGTCCCGGCGGCCCCGCCCGTGCTGAAGCCCCAGCCAGCGCAGCCGGACAGCGTGACCAGCGCGGTCACGGCGGCCGCCGCCCGGGCCAGGATCCGGGCGCTCACCGGTTGATCCCGGTCAGGGAGATGGAACGGACGATGTGCTTCTGGAAGATAGCGAACAGGATCACCATCGGGATCAGCGCCACCAGCGACGCGGCCAGGACCAGGTTCCACTGGTCGGCGAAGTTGGAGTTCAGGTTGGCCGTGCCCACCGACAGCACGTTGAGCGAGTTGGAGTTGGTCACGATCAGCGGCCACAGGAAGTTGTTCCAGCCGAAGACGAACGCCAGCAGGGTGGCGGTGATGATGATCGGCCGGGAGATCGGCACCACGATCCGCCACAGGATGCGGCTTTCCGAGCAGCCGTCAAGCCGCGCGGCCTCCATCACCTCCTTCGGGATCGTCATGAAGTACTGCCGCATCAGGAACACCGCCTGCGGGACGCCGAGCGTGTAGGGCAGGAAGATGGCCCAGTACGTGTTCAGCAAGCCTGCCTTGGCGAACATCACGTACATCGGCACCAGCGTGACCACGTTCGGCACCATCAGCGTGGCCAGGTACATCCAGAACAGCGTGTCCCGGCCAGGGAACTCCATCCGGGCGAACGCGTAGGCGCCCATCATGGAGAAGGTCACCTGGCCGGCCGTGAGGATGACGGTGACCATGAGCGTGTTGGCCAGGTACCGGCCGAAGTCGTGCTGGGTGAAGATCTCCTTGAAGTTAGCCCAGGTCGGGTTGGCCGGAGGACGGGCGGGAGACTGGGAAAGGATGTCGCCGAGCGGCTTGAACGAGGCGAACAGCGAGAACAGGTACGGAGTGATGAAGACGATCACGATGATCAGCAGCACCAGGTAGTACCCGGTCAGCCGCAGGCCGCGGCGGGGACCGGGCGCCGTGCGGGGGGCAGCGGCGGATTTCGAGGTGGCGGAGGACGCCACCGATGCGACCGAGGCCATGGTTCAGCTCCTCACGCGATCTCGTAGGTCGTGCGCCGGTTGAAGTAGGTGAACTGCAGGACCGTGATGACCAGGATGACCAGGAACAAGATCACCGACATGGCCGAGGCCTCGCCGATCCTGAACCCCTGGAACGCGGTGTTGTAGATGTTCAGGTTGGCCACGTTGGTCGCGTTGCCCGGTCCCCCGGCGGTCAGCACGTACGCGGTGTCGAACACCTGGAACGACCCGATGACGCCGGTGACCAGGACGAACAGCAGGGCGGGCCGGAGCAGCGGCAGGGTCACCCGGCGGAACTGGGCGACCTTGCCCGCGCCGTCGATGGAGGCCGCCTCGTACAAGCTGGGCGGGATCGCCTGCAGGCCGGCCAGGAAGAACAGCATGTTGTAGCCGACGTACTGCCAGATGTTGGCGAAGGCCACGATGGGCATGGCGGTGGCGCTGTCGGACAGCCAGGCAGGCCCGGTGATCCCGACGTGGGCCAGCATCTGGTTCACGATGCCGTTGGTGGGGTCGAAGAACCAGGTCCACACCACGCTCATCGCGACCGGGGTGGCCAGGAACGGAAGCACGGCCACGACCCGTACGAACGCGCTGCCTGGCAGCTTGTTGTTCAGCAGCAGCGCCATTCCCAGGGCTATCACGGTCTGGGCCGGGATGTTCAGCAGCACGTAGTAGGCGGTGACGAGCAGCGAGTGCCCGAACCCGTCGAACCGGAAGATGTTCACGTAGTTGCTGAACCCGATGAACTTGATCGGCGTGAGCAGGTTCCACTGGGTCAGGCTCAGGACGATCACCAGGATGACCGGTATGACCAGGAACAGCACCACGCCGACCAGGCTCGGGGCCAGGAAGGCGAAGGCGGTGCGGATCCGCCGCCGGTCCGCGGCAGGCATCGCCGCCGACGACCGGTGTTTTCCTACGTTAGCGGTGACCGCGGCAACGCTCATCGCGCCTCCTCGACAGGGCGAAATACGCCCCCTTCTCGTCGTTCAGTAGGCTTGATGGAAGCTTCCACCAATTATGAGACTGCTGCCCGTGTCCGATGTCAAGACGTGTTCCCGCACAATGTGAGGAGGACGATACCTGCAGGTGAACGGAGAGCCAGTGACACCGCTCGAACGCCGGACGTCAGGCGCGGCGCAGCAGCGCAGTGTCACGCTCATGGACGTCGCCCGGGTCGCCGGGGTCGGCAAGTCGACGGTGTCGAACGTGCTCAACGGGAGCGGCCGGGTCGGCGACGCCGCCCGGGCCCGGGTGCTCGAGGCGGTGGACCAGCTGGGCTACCGGCCGAACCACGGCGCTCGCAGCCTGCGGTCTCGCCGCACCATGCAGCTGGCTTACTTCATGCCGCTGAACCAGCTCGAGCCGACCAACCTGATCATGATGCAGTTCATGCAGTCGCTGCTGCGGGAGAGCGCGCGGCAGCACTACCGGGTGCTGGCCGTGGCCCAGGACACCGACCCTCTCGACGACATCCGGGCCCTGGCCGCCGGCCGCATCGTCGACGGGTTCGTCCTCTCCGACCTGCAACCCGAGGACCCGCGGAC
>DASUAC010000102.1:0-2392 GCA_035763985.1 Jatrophihabitans sp.
AGAGCATCACGCTGTCCCGCGGCATCGAGGACACCGCGAGCTTCGCCTCGCTGGCCGCGCGCAAGCTGCGTACCGCGGCCGACCGGTACGAACTGCTGGTCTCCTGCGAGCTGGTGGCCGCGCTGCGCGCCATCCGGATCAGCTGCCCGGCGCTGTCCGCGGCGCAGCAGGCGGCGGTGGCGGCGTGCGAGGAGTTGCCGACCGGCCTGGAGGACCGGGACCTGACCCCCGACATCGAGATCGGCCGGCGGCTGCTGCCGGCCCTGGCCGCACAGGTGGAGTTCGCCGAGCAACCCTAGCCCCGGCGCCTGCCGGCTTTCGTTTCCGGTCGCTCAGCTCGTTGTGCCTCGCACGCACGGCCCGAAACTCACCGCTGCAGGTTCGAAAGCTGCTCCAGGAGACCGGCTGCCCCCCGTGTTTTACTTCGGCTGAAGCTTGCTGATTCAGCTGCCCCGGAGGACCGGCGATGGCGACTCGAACAGAAGATCGGCTGAACGCCTACCTTCACTTCGCAATGGATCTAGCGGTACGGGCCGGCGACCTGATTCGGCACCTGCGGGCACATCCGCTGGAGGTGCGGCGTAAAGCAGATAGTTCGCCCGTTACCGCCATTGATCTTGCGGTGAACCAGCTGGTCATCGAGACCGTCAGCCGCACGTTCCCTACGCACGGCATTCTTGGTGAAGAACTGGCTTTCGGCAGTGGCGCCGAGAGTCACATCTGGGTGTGCGATCCGGTGGATGGCACGAAGGCCCTCATCCTGGGCATACCCGGTAGCGTCTTCATGCTGGCGTTGGTCGTGGATGGGGTAACGGCGCTGTCAGTGGTCTATGACCCTCATGGCGACACTTTGTACCATGCTGTCTCCGGCGGCGGCGCATTCCGGAACCACGTCGCGATGGAGGTTAGTAATGCCGGCCTTGCGAACGGATTCGTCGTATTGGCTACCGACGCCTACCCCTATGTTCCCAGCATTCTCACGAACGGCGGAGATGTACAACCGGTCCCCGGAAACGGCTACAAGTGCATGCTCGTCGCGCGAGGTGATGCCGTCGGAACGCTGAAGAAGTCACCCCAATTCCACGACATCACGCCGGCGTCTCTCATTGTTCGTGAAGCGGGCGGGATGGTTACCGGCTTCGACGGCACAGCACTCCCGCCATTGGGTCCGATAACCGGAGGCGTCGTCATATCGAACCGCGCGTGTCATGAGGCTCTTTGCGAGATTGCCCTGGCTCAGCCGTGATTCGGATGCCCTGCCTCCCTCGCACGCCTCTGCCGCCGAATGAGGTGCCTCGACCGCCGAGTAGCTGCCGTCCGGTCCTGGCCGACCGGCCGGCTGCCGCGCCGAATGCGGCATTTCGGCCCGCGCCGACATGCAGCGCGCTAACTTATGCCGGGCTGACGAGGTATGGAGGTCAAGCGCGGTCATGCCGGAGAAGTGGGTGCGGGTGCCGATCGGTGACGGTGCGGGGTACCGCTCGGTGCAGTTCCAACGAACCGTGTTGGTGGTGGCCCGCACCGCGCTGACCACCGAATGGCTACTGGATGTGGCACCGGACATTCTCGCCGATCCCCGGGTCCAGGTGGTTTTCACGGTAGAGGACGAGCAGCCGTCGGTGTATCACGCGGGTGCCCAAGCGTTGCTCGGCAGGGTGGCAGCGGCAACCATCCCCTGGTCCCAAGCGTTGGCAACGGACTTCGACCTGATCATCACCGCGACCCGCAATGGGAGCCTCGGCAAGTTGCGGGGGCCGCTGCTGATCACGCCTCATGGGGCCGGGTACGGCAAGCTCGGCAGTTTGCTGCCCGACGGAGCCGTCCCGACATCGAAGCCGACCCCGCATTCGATACAGCGTTTCCGCAACCAGCCGCATACCGCGCTCATGCTGTCTCATCCCGAGCAAGCCGCCCTGTTCGCCGCCGGGACCGGCGTACGGCTGGCGGTGATCGGCGATCCGGTATGGGACCAGCTCCAGGCCAGCCTGCGGTTGCGGACACACTACCGGTCGGCTTATCAGGTGACCCCCGGTCAGCGGATGGTCCTGCTCACCTCGACCTGGGGGCCTCACTCGGTGCTCGGCGCACAGCCAGACCTGCCGGTCCGGTTACTGCGCGAGCTTCCGCTCGATGACTACCGGCTGGTGCTGAGCCTGCATTCCAACATTTGGAATGGTCATGGCGGCTGGCAGGTCCGCACCTGGCTACGCCGGGCGATCGAGGCCGGTGCGATCTTGCTGCCGAACGGGAACCACTGGCGCAGCGCGGTCATCGCGGCCGACCTGATGGTCTCCGACCATGGCTCGTCGTCCTGTTATGCGGCCGCACTCGGTAAGCCGCTACTACTGGCCTCCTTCGACGAGGCCGGCCTGATCGAGGGCAGCCCGATAAG
>DASUAC010000103.1:0-4921 GCA_035763985.1 Jatrophihabitans sp.
CCGATGCCGCCGGGCAACGGCCGGCTGACCAGGCACCGGGCGCCGTGCCGGCCGGTCGCCGGCCGGCGCCGCGCGGCAAGTCCCGGCAGCCCGGCAAACGGGACGTCCGCCGATGACCACGGCTGCGCTGCCCGGCTACGCCCTGGTCACCGGAGCCAGCGCCGGCCTCGGTGCCTCGTTCGTCCGGCGCCTTGCCGCCGAGGGCCGGGATCTGGTGCTGGTGGCGCGGGACGTCGAACGGCTGGAGGCCACCGCGGCCGAGCTGCGCGAGCGCTACCCCATTCAGGTGGAGGTGTTGCCGGCCGACCTGGGCACCGAGGACGGCTGTGCGGCGGTGGCGGCCCGGCTGGCGGCCGCGGACAGGCCGGTCGACACGCTGGTGAACAACGCCGGCTTCGGGCTGTACCAGGGGTTCGGCAAGGTGCCGCTGGACCGTGAACTGCAGATGCTGGACGTGAACGTACGGGCGGTGCTGGTGCTCAGCCATGCCGCGGCGGTGGCGATGACCGGTCGCGGCCGTGGCGAGATCATCAACGTCTCCTCGGTGGCCGGCTTCCTGCCCCGCGGGTCGGCGGCGACCTATGCGGCCAGCAAGGCGTGGGTGACCTCGTTCAGCGAGGGCCTTGCCGCATTGCTGAAGCGCAAGGGGATTCGGGTCACGGTGGTCTGCCCCGGCTTCACCCACACCGAATTCCACGCCCGGGCGCACGCGGACATGAGCGGCACGCCGTCCTTCCTCTGGCTGGACGCCGACCGGGTGGTGGCCGACGGGCTGGCCGACGCCCGGGCCGGCAAGGTGATCAGCGTGCCCAGCAAGCGGTACCGGGCGATCGTGACGCTGGTCAAGCTGCTGCCCCGGCCGCTGGTGGCCAGGGTGCTGGCCCGGCGGTAGCCCTCGTTAAGGTGGTCTGCGTGACCGACCGCGATGAACTGCTCGCCCTCATCAAAGAACTTGCCGTGATTCACGGGGCGGTGACGCTGTCGTCCGGACTGCAGGCCGACTACTACATCGATCTGCGCCGGATCACGCTGCACCGGACGGCGGCACCGCTGGTCGGCCGGGTGCTGCTGGATCTGACCGCGGACTGGTCCTATGCGGCGGTCGGTGGCCTGACCCTGGGCGCGGACCCGGTCGCGACCGCGGTCATGCACGCCAGCGCGGGCACGGTGGACGCGTTCGTGGTGCGCAAGGCCGAGAAGAAGCACGGCATGCAGCAGCGGATCGAGGGTCCGTCGGTGGCCGGCCGGCGGGTGCTGGTGGTCGAGGACACCTCCACCACCGGGTCGAGTCCGCTGACCGCCGTGGAAGCGCTGCGGGAGGCCGGGGCCGAGATCGCCGGCGTGGCGATGATCGTCGATCGCGGCGGGGCGGACGTGATCCGGGACGCGGGCCTGGAGTGCCGGGCCGCCTACTCGCTGGCCGACCTGGGGTTGTCCTGACCGATCCTTCTTCCCGGGCCGACGCCGATCTCGGCCCTCGGACCGAGCCGGGCGAAGCCGAGCCGGCCCGGTCCGTGACGGCGGCGGACGCCACTCCGGATCTGCCGGTCGGGGTCGGCCCGCATCCGCGGCCCTGGCCGGCGGACCCACGCTACGACCCGCAGTTGCTGGCCGCCGGCGACCGGCGGAACGTGGCCGACCGGTACCGGTACTGGACCGTCGAGGCGATAGTCGCCGACCTGGACACCCGGCGGCACGAGTTCGTGGTCGCCATCGAGAACTGGCAGCACGACGCCAACATCGGCACCGTGGTACGTACCGCGAATGCCTTTCTGGCCAAAGAGGTTCTCATCGTCGGCCGCAAGCGGTGGAACCGGCGCGGCGCAATGGTGACCGATCGCTACCAGCACCTGCGGCACCTGGCCTCGGTCGCCGAGGTGGCCGACTACGCCGCCGAGGCCGGCTACACCGTGCTGGCCATCGACAACACGCCGGGCGCACAACCGCTGGAGACCGCCGTGCTGCCCCGGCGGGCGCTCTTCCTGTTCGGCCAGGAGGGTCCGGGGCTGACCGAGCAGGCCCGGGCAGCCGCGGCGGTGACGTTGTCGATCGCCCAGTTCGGCTCGACCCGGTCGATCAATGCCGGGGTGGCGGCCGGAATCGCGATGCACGCCTGGATCCATCAGCACGCGGCGACCGACGGCCAACCGGCTGGCTAGCCGATCGAGATTTGCTCGAGGCCCAGGCAGGAATCGAGCCCCGCCAGACCCTGACCAGGTTGGCTGGGCATCAGTTACTTACATGGCTACGATGGTTGTAGTCGTACAAGCAACTTGAGAAAGTACTCTCGATGCCCGAGCTGACCAGGCGCCGTCGCCTGCTGGTACTGGCGATCTGCTGCCTGAGCCTGCTGATCGTCGGCATGGACAACACGATCGTCACGGTGGCGCTGCCCTCCATCCGGCGCGAGTTGCACGCCTCGGTGGAGGGCCTGCAATGGACGGTCGATGCGTACACCCTGGTGCTGGCCAGCCTGCTGATCCTGTCCGGCTCGACCGCCGACCGGATCGGCCGGCGCCGCACGTTCCAGACCGGCCTGGTGATGTTCACCCTGGGTTCGCTGCTGTGCAGCCTGGCGCCGGGCCTCGGCTGGCTGGTGGCGTTCCGGGCGGTGCAGGCGATCGGCGGCTCGATGCTCAACCCGGTGGCGATGTCCATCATCACCAACGTCTTCACCGACCCGCGGGAACGTGCCCGAGCCATCGGCATGTGGGCCGGCGTGGTGGGCATCAGCCTGGGCATCGGGCCGATCCTCGGCGGCCTGCTCACCGAGACGATCGGCTGGCGGTCCATCTTCTGGGTCAACGTCCCGATCGGGATCGCGGCCTGCGTACTGGCGGCGATCTTCGTGCCGGAGTCGCGAGCACCTCGCGCGCGCCGGATCGATCCGGTCGGCCAGTTTCTGGTGATCGCGCTGCTGGCCTGCCTGACCTACGCCATCATCCACGCGCCGGCCGTGGGCTGGCTGTCCGTGCAGACCGTGCTGATGCTCGCGGTCGCGGTCGCCGCGCTGATCGGGCTGCTGTACTACGAACTGCACCGGGCCGACCCGCTCATCGAACTGCGGTTCTTCCGCAGCATCCCGTTCACCGGTGCGACCGTGATCGCGGTGACCGCCTTCGGGGCGTTCTCGGGCTTCCTGTTCCTCTATCCGCTCTACCTGCAGGACGTACGCGGGCTGGACGCGCTGGACTCCGGGGTGTTCCTGCTGCCGATGGCGCTCACCGTGGGCCTGCTGGCGCCGGTCTCCGGCCGGCTGGTGGGCGCCCGCGGCCCGCGGTTGCCGCTGTTGATCGCCGGCTTCATGCTGACGCTGGCCGGGCTGGCGCTGACCGGCCTGTCGAACGGCACCAGCTACGGCTGGCTGATCGGCTGCCTGGTGGTGTGCGGCATCGGCTTCGCGTTCGTCAACGCACCGGTGACCAACACCGCGGTGTCCGGCATGCCCCGCGAGCAGGCCGGGGTGGCGGCCGCGATCGCCTCCACCAGCCGGCAGGTCGGCAACGCGCTCGGCATCGCGATCATCGGGTCGGTGGTCAACATCGGGTCGGCGGACTTCACCGGACGGTTCGCCCAGGCCAGCCATCCGGCCTGGTGGATCATCGCGGCAACCGGCCTGATCATCCTCGCCGTCGGTGCCGCCAGCACCACCCGCCGGGCGGTGGACACCGCGCAGGCCACTGCCGAACAACTGCATCCGGCGCCGTCCGAGGCGCGACTGCGGGCATCATGACGCGCACCGAGGAGATCCGGCGGCACCAACTGGCAGCGCGCGCCTGGTCCGCGATGCGCACCCTGGTGCTGGACCGGCACGATCGCCGGGCCGAGGTGGCCGAACGGCTGCAGATGAGCTTCATCCGGGCCAAGGCGCTGCTCCGGCTCACCGGCGGTGCGCTCACCATGCGCGAACTCGCCGCCGCGATCGCCATCGACGCGCCGTACGCCACGGTGGTGGTGGACGACCTGGAGCGGCGCGGGCTGGTGCGGCGCAGCCCGCATCCCGGTGATCGCCGGGTCAAGCTGGTCAACCTGACCCGGTCCGGACGCCGGGCCGCCGAGATCGCCCAACGAATCCTGGACGAACCGCCGGCCCTGCTCGACCGGCTGTCCGACGCCGAGCTGGCCGAGCTGTCCCGGCTCCTCGGCGTGCTGGCCGCGGACGCCGGTTCCGCGGAGCTGTGAGCGAATGGTGCGCCGGGTTTCGGGTAGTAACGGGGGTAGGAACCGGGTAGCATGACCTGGGTGAAGCTCAGCATCAGCGTTTCCGACGCGGACGTCGCAGCCCTCGATGCCTACATGCGCGAGGCGGGACTGCGGTCGCGGTCGGCGGCGATCCAACACGCGATCAAGCTGTTACGCCAGAACCATCTCGATGACGAATATGCCGCAGCCTGGGACGAATGGGAGTCCTCCGCCGACCGCGACGCCTGGGAGCGAACCGCGTCGGACGGACTGAACAGTGCTGCGCGGTGAGGTGCGACTCGTCGACCTGGATCCGGTCCGGGGCAGCGAGGCCAACAAGCGCAGACCTGCCGTCATCGTCAGTAATGACCGGGCAAATTCGGTAGCGGCTCAGCTCGGCCGCGGCGCGGTGACGGTCGTACCCGTCACCAGCAACGTGACCCGGGTATTCGCCTTCCAAGTCCTCATTCCGGCCGGTAGCGCAGGGCTACGGGTCGAGTCGAAGGCACAGGCCGAACAGGTCCGTTCGATATCGGTGGAGCGGCTCGGACCGCCGCTCGGCCGGCTTCCGGCGGCTGTGCTGGCAGACCTCGACGACGCGCTTCGGCTGCATCTCCAGCTCTGATCCGGGGTTGATCGCTCGTGCCCCGGGTGCCGACAGGTCAGGCGGTGGCGGCTGCGGCGGCCCGTCCGGCCACCCGTCCGGAGAACAGGCAGCCGCCCAGGAAGGTGCCCTCCA
>DASUAC010000104.1:0-4827 GCA_035763985.1 Jatrophihabitans sp.
GCCGACGGACGCGCCCGGCGGCGATCCCTGGCGGCACGAGCCGCGGGCGTTGTTCGGCGCGCTGCCGGAGCACTCCAGCCCGGCCGCGCCGGTCGCCGAACCGGGCGCGTACGAGGTGCTGCGGGCCGACTTCAGCCACCCCGACCTGCCGTACTCGCAGCCGCTGGACCTGAACCGGTCGTACCTGGGTGCCTTGCGTACCAGCCGATTCGCGGTCATGCGGCACTTCCGCCGCGACATCACCGAGTTCGCCATCGACGCCGGGCACGAGCCGGCCGACTTCCTCGCCCACCAGTGGCGCTACCCGGTCCGGTTGCCGATCGCCTTGGAATACCTGCACATCACGCCGGAGGAGTACGACCAGCTCTACGCCCACGACCTGGCCTTGAAGAAGACCAAGGGGCGGCAACTGCTGCGTGAGGTGTACGGCTTCGCCACCGACACCGTCGACGACCAGAGCTGGACCACGATCGTGCGCCGGCTGCCGGAGTTCCTGCGCCGCACCGGCCTGTCGTACTGCGAGTTCATCGAGCTGTGGCGCAGCGGTTACGTGTCGTTCGGCCGGCTGCGGTCGCAGCGGGAGCGGGTCACCGCCGAGTTCGACGAGTGCGAACCGTGCTGCCTGGACGATGTGATCATCGACTTCGGCGACACCGACCCGGCCGACCCGCTGCGCCGGCTGATCGTGTTCATCCGGCTCCGGCGCAGCCTGCGCGCGCTGCGGTGCGAGCAGCTCAGCTTCGCCGAGCTGCGCGACATCGCCCTGGTGCTGAAGCTGTTCCGCGGCAGCTCGGTGAACCCGGACTTCCCGCGCCAGCTGGCCGCGCTGCTGATGCTGCGCGAGCTGCTCGACCTGCCGCTGCACCGGCCGGGGGCCGCGGTGCCCAGTGCCGCCACCGGCGCCGACAGCAGCGAGTTGCTTGCGCTCTGGGACGGCTCGGCGGCCGGGTCCTGGAGCTGGGCGGTGACCACCCTGGTCGAGCGGGTGGACGCCACCGCCGACCGCTGGGAGCCGGCGCTCACCCGGCAGCCGGAGCTGGACAAGCTGATCATCGACAACCTGGATCCGCTGTCCCGGCTGGCCGGTTTCGACCCGGACACCGCCGGCGACAGCTGGCACGCCCAGCCCACCAGCACCCTGCGGTTCGCCGAGGTACTGCTCAAGATCTACCTGTCCGACTTCACCGTCGGCGAGCTGCTGTTCCTGTTCTCCGACGTCCACCTCGACGGGGACGACCCGTTCGGACTGCCGAGTGCGAACGAGGCGGTGGACGCCCCGCTGGAGCTGCCGGACGACGACCGGCAAGGGCTGGCGGCGTTGCGCCGGGAGTTGCTGGCGGTGCAGGTCGACGACGAGGCGGTCGAGGCCTGGACCTGGACCGGCATGGTGACCTCGCTGGTGCAGGAGTTCGGCTATCAGCCGGCCGCGTCGGACGATCCGCTGATCGCACTCGGCGAGCACTTCTTTCCCTCGGTGCTGGAGGCCGAGGGCTGGCCGGTGCCGACGGCGGCGCGCCGGTTCAGCGTCGAGCTGCATGCGGCCGACACCAACGCGCTGATGTGGAACACCCCGCCGGACGGGCCGTTCCGCTACGACCCGGCCGGTGCGCTGACCGCCACGTTGCCGATGCCGGACGGGCGGGTCGCCGAGAAGCTCAGCACGATCCGGGCGCTGACCGGCAAGGAGCGCGCCGCGGTGCAGGCGCTCTACTTCGCGCCACGTACCTTGCTGGCCCGGTTCGGCTTCCTGTTCGGCAATCTGCCCGCCGCCACCGAGGTGTTGCTGCACGCCGAGGACGACCAGACCCGGTTCGGCTTCTTCGCCGCGGAGTTCGCGCTGTTCCACCGGCGCTGCGAGGTGATCGCCGAGCACCTGGCCGAGCACGTCGGTCTGGCGGCCGAGCAGCACCGTGGTCCGGCGGCCGAGCAGCGGCATGCCAGCATCTCGGCGGCGGAGACGTGGCTGCTGCTGCGCACGCTGGCCGGTGACGAGAACGCCGGCACCGGGCCGTGGGAGGACGACTCCGGTGAGCCGCCCGCCCTGAGCTGGCCGGACCGGCCGACCGGTGGCGCGTTCGCCGCCCTGCTCGGCCTGCTCGGCACCGGGCTGACCGCCGAGTTCCACACCGCGCCCAACCATCACCTGACCTGGCGGGACACCTCCGGTTCGCTGTCGGCCTTCGGCGCCGGCCGCGACCACTGGAATGCCCCGGTTCCGACGGTGATTCCGAGCCTGGGGCTGAGCCTGACCGACGATCAGCTGCGGCTGGCCGCGGTCCGCAACGGCTTCGCGCTGCGCGATGTCAACGGTGAGCCGTTGTTCGGTGCGCAGCCGTTCGAGGTCGGCTGGACCGGCACCCTGCTGGTGGAGGAGGCCGGCCGCTACCGGTTCGCCGCCGGTGCGCCGACCGAGGAGGGCGAGGAACCGGGCCGGGAGGGCTGCCCGGAACACCGCTGGCTGGTCACCTTGCGGCGCGGGCAGAAGACCTGGCAGCTGCTCAACCGGGACTGGCCGGACGAGCCCGGGCCGGACTTCGACTCCGGCGCGCTGGAGCTGCGCCGCGGCGCGTACCAGCTCACCGTCCGGCTCGCGCACGACCAGCCGGACTTCGCCACCGCCGGCGACGTCGAGCCGCGGCACACCGGGTTCCAGCTCAAGTACGCCGGCCCGGACACCGAGGACGAGCTGCGCACGGTGCCGCACCACCGGCTCTACCGGGAGGTGGCGGACGCCCCGCTCGACGCCGGCCTGAAGCTCGGCGTGGCCACCGGGGAGTACCTGCGGGCGCGCTACACCTCCAGCCTGCGCGACATCCGGCGCACCTACCAGCGCGCGTTCAAGGCGGCGTTGCTGGTGCACCGGTTCCGGCTCTCCGCCGAGCCGTTGCCGGGTGACCCGCAGTCCGAGCTGGGTTACCTGCTCGACCACCCCGCCGCGTTCGCCGGGCGCACCTACTACCGCACCGGGCCGAGCTCGTTCACCAGCCACCAGGCCTGGTTCGCGCCGGACCTGCTGCCGGTCGACGACCCGTACCACTCGCCGGACGCGGCCGAGGACCAGCGCAGCGCGCCGAGCCGGCAACGCCAGGCGGCCCTGTTCGACAGCTGGGAGCGGCTGTTCGACTATGCGGCGCTGCGTGCCGAGACCGCCGCCGCGCGCGGCCGGCCGGCCTGGCGGCTGTTCTACGAGGCCGCCGAGCGGCAGCCGGACGACCCGGCCGAGCTGGTGCGTCACCTGGGCATCGACGTCTCGCACGCCGGCCAGGTGCTGACCTACTTCGACACGCCGGACGACTACGCGGTGCAGCCGCCGGACCTGGAGTCCGAGTCCTGGGCGATCCGGGCCTGGCGCGCCGAGTGCTGGCTCGACCAGCGCGTCCGGTGCTTCCACGTCCGTGCGCTGGACGCTGCCCGGCCACACCGCTGGGCCGCCGACGACCCGGCGGCGACGCCGGATGCCGGTAACGAGAACCTCAGCCGGTTCGTCCTGGACGGCTGCCTGGAGACCGGGGTGCCGCGCCGCTACGACGACGTCCGGGCGCTCGACGACGGGTTGCGCCGGCGCGGCCGGGACGCCCTGGTGGCCTGGTTGTGCGGGATGGACCGGGTGCCGCTGCCGTACGCGCCGGGACGGTTCGCCACCGGCGCGGCGGATCTCTCCGACCTGCTGCTGCAGGACGTGCAGTGCGGCGTGGCAGAACGGGCCAGCCGGGTGGAGGACGCGATCAGCGCGGTGCAGGCGTTCGCCCAGCGAGCCCGGCTCGGCCTGGAGCCGGACTTCGTGGTCACCCCCGAGCTGGCCGAGCTGTGGGAGAACCGGTTCGCCGACTTCCGCGAGTGGCAGCGCTGCGCCGAGCGGGAGCTGTACCGGGAGAACTGGATCGAGTGGGACGAGCTGCGCCGGGCCCGCCGGGTCGAGGCGTTCCGGATGCTGGAGGACCGGCTGCGCGAGGCCACCCTGTCGGTGGCCGTGCCGGGTGGCCTGGAGTGGTGGCCGGGGCGCCGGCCGCCGGTGCATCCGGGGTTGCCGACGCTGCAGCAGGCACACTGGTCGGAGCTGGCGATCCTGACCCCGGGCCCGGTGCCGGAGGATCTGGATCTGCTGGGCACCCCGTGGGCCGACGGCCAGCCGTCCTGGCTGGCGCCGATCAGCCGCAGCCTGCACTTCCAGCGGCCGCGCAAGCCCGAGGACGGCGGCGGGTCCGAGCAGCCCGGCAGGCCTGGGCAGCCCGCACAGCCGGGACAACCCGCACAGCCGGGACAACCGGAACAGCCACCGGTAGGCGTGATCGCCGAGGTGGCCGGCGCCGACCGGACGGCAACCGGCGCCGTGGTCGAACCGGCCGTGGTGCGCGACGCCGTCCTGGAAGGTCCCGGCCGGCGCGGTAACGGGGACGGCAACGGCAAGGGCGACCACGGCGGGCAGCGGCAGCCGCCGGGCCCGGTGGAGTTCCCGGTCGCGGATCTGCAGCGGCTGCCGCTGTGGCTGCAGGCAGCGGTCCGGCTGGGGCACCGGTACCTGCGGATCGCGGCGGCCGGCGTGCCGCCGGCCGCCGGCGCCTTCCGGCCCTGCCCGGACCCCGCGGTGGACAACTGCTGCGTCAGCTGCGGCTGCCGGCACGAGCCGCTGGTCGACGAGTACTACTTCTGGCTGCAGGACGGCGCCGAGTTCGCCGCGATCAGCCAGGACGCCGACACCGGCAAGACCGCCGAGGACGAGACCTCGGACTGGCACCGGCCGGAGAAGTTGCCGCAGCTGCTGACCGATGCCACCCGGCCGGTGGTGTACCTGTACTGGTCACGGGTCCGGCACGGCGAGTTCGAGCC
>DASUAC010000105.1:0-2749 GCA_035763985.1 Jatrophihabitans sp.
CGTGCCGGTCCCGCCGCCGGCCGGGCCGGCCCACCCGATCCAGGCCGGTCGGCTCCGCCGGCCCCTGCTGCGTGGTCATGTCGGAACGAGCCTAAACCGCGACACGCCAACCCGCCGAACCCGGCGCTGCCCGCGATTGTCACCGGTTCCGACTAAGGTCGCCGGTTGTGAGGCACGTCCGTCGCTGCACCCGCACCGGCTGCAGCCAGTCCGCAGTGGCGACGCTGACCTACATCTACTCCGACTCCACCGCGGTGGTCGGCCCGCTGGCCGCCTTCGCCGAGCCGCACTCCTACGACCTGTGCGAGGAGCACGCGGTACGGCTCACCGTGCCACGCGGCTGGGAGGTACTCCGGCACGTGGGGGAGTTCCCGTCGCCGATCCCGCACGCCGACGACCTGGAGGCGCTGGCCGACGCGGTGCGGGAGGCGGCCCGGATCGAACTGCCGCCACCGCCACCGCCGCCCGGCTCGGGCAGCACCGCCCGGCGCGGACACCTGCGGGTGGTCCCGCCACCGGTCTGATCCGTCCCGCCCGGTCGGCAGCGCGTTCGATCCGGTCTCGGCCGATCCGCCGGATCGTGGCCGTCCCGGCGGCTCGGTAGGCTCTCTGCAACCGCCAGTTGCGAAAGCTGACATCGCTGAGTGCGGCCACCGCAGGCCAGCCACCACCAAGGCCCAGTCGCGAGGAGACACAACAGCAATGCCCGACCTGTCGCAGATCGTCAAGGCCTACGACGTGCGCGGCATCGTCGGCGAGCAACTGACCCCGGACGTCGCCCGCGCCCTCGGTGCGGCGTTCGTCACCGTGACCGGCGCCGACCGGCTGGTGTGCGGACGGGACATGCGCGAGTCCGGGCCCGGCCTGCTGACCGCCTTCGCCGAGGGCGCCGTCCGGCAGGGCGCCGACGTCATCGACATCGGGCTGGCCTCCACCGATCTGCTCTACTTCGCCTCCGGCCACCTGGCGCTGCCCGGTGCGATGTTCACCGCCAGCCACAATCCGGCCCGCTACAACGGGATCAAGCTGTGCCGGGCCGGCGCGCAGCCGATCGGCACCGACACCGGGCTTGCCCAGATCCGGGACACCGCGCAGCGCTACCTGGACTCCGGCCTGCCGGCCGCGGCGGCCACACCGGGCCGGCTGACCGAGCAGAACCTGCTCCTCGACTACGCCCGCTACCTGCGCGGCCTGGTGGACCTGTCCGGAATCCGGCCGCTCACCGTGGTGGTGGACGCCGGCAACGGGATGGCCGGCTACACCGTGCCGGCGGTGCTCGGCGACGCCGCGCTGGCGCCGCTGCCGCTGACGATCGTCGAGCTGTACTTCGAGCTGGACGGCAGTTTTCCCAACCACGAGGCCAATCCGCTGGATCCGGCGAACCTGGTGGACCTGCAGAAGGCGGTGGTGGACGCCAAGGCCGACCTGGGGCTGGCCTTCGACGGCGACGCCGACCGGTGCTTCGTCATCGACGCGGCCGGCAACCCGGTCTCGCCGAGCGCGGTGACCGCCCTGGTCGCGGTCCGCGAGCTGGCCAAGGCACCCGGATCACCGGTGATCCACAACCTGATCACCTCGCGCGCGGTGCCGGAGATCATCGCCGAGCACGGCGGCCGGCCGGTCCGGACCCGGGTCGGCCACTCCTACATCAAGGCGGAGATGGCGAGCACCGATGCGGTGTTCGGCGGTGAGCATTCGGCGCACTACTACTTCCGGGACTTCTGGCGGGCCGACACCGGAATGCTGGCCGCGCTGCACGTGCTGGCCGCGCTCGGCGAGCAGCCGCTGCCGCTGGCCGAGCTGACCGCGCGATACGAGCGCTACCGGGCCTCGGGCGAGATCAATTCCGAGGTCGCCGACCAGGCCGGCAAGCTGGCCGAGATCGCCGCCCACTTCGCCGGACGCAGCACCGAGCGGGACGACCTGGACGGGCTCACCCTCGGTTTCGCCGACGGATCCTGGCTGAACGTGCGTCCCTCGAACACCGAGCCGTTGCTCCGGCTGAACGTGGAGGGGCCGGACGAGCAGCGGATGGCGGCGCTGCGTGACGAGGCGCTGTCGGTGATCCGGTCGGCACCGAGCGCCGGTTAGGAGGACCATGCCGATCCCGTCCGACCTGCTGGCCATCCTGGCCTGCCCCAGTGTCGATCACGCGCCGCTGGAGCTGGCCGGCGAAGAGCTGGTGTGCACCAGCTGCGGCAGCCGGTTCCGGATCTCCGACGGCATCCCGGTGCTGCTTCCGGACGAGGCGATACCCGGGCCGAACGGGCTGGGCGTGCCGGCCGGCGAGACCAGCTCGGCCGCTGGTGCGGCTGCCGGGCCCGCACCGGCCGGCCCGCTCGAGGACACGGCCGCGGAGCCGGAGTGACCGCGCCGGCCGATGGAACGGAGGCGGCCTGATGACAGAGTTCCGTCCGGAGCTGCTGGACGATCCGGCGGCGCTGCTGGAGGCCGACCGGGGCGGCCTGTTGCGGGCACTGGCCACCGCCGGCGGCCAGGTGCGCCGCGCGGTGGAGACCGCCGGGGAGTTCGGCGTCGACCGGCTGCGCAGTGACATCCGGCCGCGGGCGGTGCTGGTCGCTCCGGACGCGCACGCTCCCTACCTGTCCAGCCTGCTCGCCGCGCTGGCCGCCGGTGAGGCGCCGGTGCTGGACTGGCGCGACGCCACCCTGCCCCGCTGGGCCGGTCCGGCCGACGTGCTGCTGGTGGCCTCGGCCGACGGCCGGCATCCCCGGCTGGCCGAGCTGGT
>DASUAC010000106.1:0-2006 GCA_035763985.1 Jatrophihabitans sp.
GGCCCACCGAGCGGGTCATCTCGGGTAGCTTCTTGTATCCGCCGAACAGAACCACCGCGGCGATCAGCAGGATCACCCAGTGCGACGGCGCGTCCAACCCCATGACGTTCTCCCTAGCTGGCGACGTACACCCAGCCTAACCCCGGACACCGTGCGCGGGACTCTCCGGACTCGATTCGGCCACGGGGACAGCGGCTAATCCGGCCGGTGCTGCTCAGGCCTCGGCGGCCGCGAACTCCTCCAGCGCGGCGGCCAGATCCGACCGCACCCGGGCGCTGATCAGCGTGCCGGCGCCGGTGTGGTTCTCCGAGAGCACCTCGCCGTCGGAGTGGATGCGAGCCACCAGGTCACCCCGGGTGTACGGGATCAGCGCGCACACCGATCGGTCCGGCCGGGGCAGCCGCGCCTCGATGAGCTCCGACAACTCCGCCAGGCCGGCGCCGGTCCGCGCCGAGACGAACACCGCAGTCGGCACCAGGCTGCGCAGCCGCAGCTGGGTCTCGGCATCGGCCGCATCCACCTTGTTGAAGACGATCTGCTCGGGCACGCCCAACGCATCGATGTCGGCCAGCACCTCGCGCACCGCACGAATCTGCGCCTCCGGATCCGGGTCGGAGGCGTCCACCACATGCAGCAGCAGATCGGCGGCGGCTACCTCCTCCAGCGTCGACCGGAACGCCTCGACCAGTTGGTGCGGCAGGTGCCGGACGAAGCCCACCGTGTCCGACAGGGTGTACACCCGCCCGTCACCGGTCTCGGCGCGGCGGACGGTCGGATCCAGCGTTGCGAACAGCGCGTTCTGCACCAGCACCCCGGCACCGGTGAGCCGGTTCAGCAGCGAGGACTTGCCGGCGTTGGTGTAGCCGGCCAGCACCACCGCCGGCACTTGATTGCTGTCCCGGCGCGCCCGCTTCAGATCCCGGGCGGTCTTCATGCCGCTGATCTCCTTGCGCAGCTTGGCCATCCGCGCGGTGATCCGGCGCCGGTCGATCTCCAGCTTGGTCTCGCCGGGACCGCGGCCGCCGATGCCGACGCCGTTGGTGGCCCGGCCACCGACCTGCCGGGACAGCGACTCGCCCCAGCCGCGCAGCCGGGGCAGCAGGTACTGCAGCTGGGCCAGCTCGACCTGGGCCTTGCCTTCGCGGGAGCGGGCGTGCTGAGCGAAGATGTCCAGGATCAGCGCCGTCCGGTCGACCACCTTGACCTTGAGCACCTGCTCCAGTTGCCGCAGCTGACCGGGGGCCAGCTCGCCGTCGCAGATGACCGTGTCCGCTCCGGTGGCGGCAACGACATTGCGCAGCAGCTTGGCCTTGCCCGAGCCGATGTAGGTGGCCGGGTCCGGCCGGTCCCGGCGCTGTACCAGGCCGTCCAGCACCTGCGAACCGGCCGTCTCGGCCAGCCGGGCGAGTTCGTGCAGCGAGTTCTCGGCCTCGGTGAGGCTGCCGGAGGTCCAGACTCCGACCAGCACCACCCGTTCCAGCCGCAGCTGGCGGTACTCGACCTCGGTGATGTCGGTGAGCTCGGTGGACAGCCCGGCAACCCGGCGCAACGCCGCCCGCTCGGACAGGTCATAGTCACCCAGGGTGAACTCGTCATCGGCGTAGGCCAGCTGGTCGTCGACGTTCTCCGGTTCATCGCCCTCGAACCCATCGCCCTCGAATTCATCACCCTCGAACCGGGGCTCGTCCTCGAGGTCGTAGCTGGCATCCGCTGCGCCCGGACCGCGCAGCACGATCTCGCTGTCGGCTAGCTGGTCGGATCGGTTGTAAGCAGTCATCGCGTCCATCGTGACAGGGAAACGCCGCTAGCCGCCAAACAATTTCCCGCGGCGTCAGGAGTTGCACCGGCTTCCGGGGCGGTCTCAGGCCGGGTTCACCGGTTCAGCGGTGCGTCGCCAGCCACCGCTCGTCGACGGTGATCTGGCCGACCAGCACCGCCGGCCCGGACAGCACGATCGAGCCGTCCGCCGCCCAGTCCACGGTGCACCGTCCGCCCGGCACCTCCAC
>DASUAC010000107.1:0-3837 GCA_035763985.1 Jatrophihabitans sp.
GACCCTGTGCCCGCCGGCCGGGCCGGTCATCGAGGTGAGCCCGGCACCGGCGTCGGGCGGCCGGGTGGCGTTGTCCCGGACCCACCGGCCGGCCGGGAGCTGGCGGCACAAGTGGGCCGATCGCCGCCTGCTCGCCGGGCCGGACGCGGTCTTCGCCACCGCCGACGGCGGGGTGGCCGAGACCGGCACCGCGAACCTGGTGGTGATACCGGAGGAGGGGACGATCCGGACGCCGGTGCTGTCGGCCGACGTGCTACCCGGCATCACCCGGCGGCGGTTCCTCGACGCTGCCCTCGACCACGGCTGGCGGCTCGAAACCGGCCGGGTCGACTTCGCCGAACTGCACACCGCCCGGCTCGTCATCGCCCTGTCCAGCCTCCGCGAACTGGTCCTCGTCGACCGGCTGGACGGAGTCGGCATCGAGGTCGATGAGCGGCTCTTCGGGCTCGTCCGGCATTGGCTCGACTGAGTCATCGACCGGCTGGTCATCGGCGGCGAGCTCACCGTCGGCCTCGAACTCACCGTCGGCCTCGAACTCACCATCGGCCGCGCGCTCGCCGTCGGCCGTCACGGGCTCGCGGTCCACCAGGTCGAACAGCTCGTCCTCGTACACCGGGTCGGCCGGATCGATGACCGGGTCGGCGGCGGTGTCCGAATGCGCCCCGCAGCCGTACTCGACCGAGACCACCCGGCCGTCGGCGCCGGCGAACTCGTTGGCGCACACCCCGAATCCGGCCTGCAGCGAACCGGCCAGGGCGACGAAGAACCCGCAGGTGCCGCAGTGCGCCGGTGCCTGCCGGGCCATCGGGCTGTCCGGTCCGTAGTCGGATTCCTGCCACCGCTCGGCAGCGGCCAGCCGGCCGTCACGGGACAGCACCTGGACCCGGCCCAGGCCGAGCTCGAAGGCCACCTGCTCGACCTGCGGGTCGCCCGAGTCGGTGTAGCCCGGCACCAGCCGGGGGTCGTCCGGCGCCGGCGGCAACAGGTCGCCCGGGCTCAGGTCGCCCGGCTGCAGCCGCTCGCTCCACGGCACCCAGGCCGGCGCCAGCAACGCGCCGTCGCCCGGCAGCAACACCACCTCGGCCACGCTCGCCGGCCCGTCCGGCGCCCGCACCATGGTGACCGCCCAGTACCAGCCCACGTAGCCGGGCAAGGTCGCCGCGAACGCGTGGGTGGCCGCGTACGCAGCCTCCGCCCGTACCCCGAGGTGATTGCCCACCTGGGCCTGCGGGCCGCCCGCCTCGGCGATGCCGACGTCGCCGGCGGCCAGCTCCACCGCGGCGGCTCGCGCCTGGTCCACGGCCGCGGCGATGACCTCGTCGACGGCGAGTGGTTCGGTCGGTGCGTTCACACCGGCCATTGTCGCATCCGGCCCGCAGCCGCTCGTCCCGGCAATGCCGCGCACGGACGCACGCCGCTGTTCATCCGGCCGGACGGGCGCGGCCGGCGGCTCGCCGATCGCACCCTATGAGCGGCTCGGCTGGCGATATGCCGACCGGCGCATCGCGGACTGGCGGGACACCGTCCGGTCTCCGTCCGCACCTGCGCCGGTACGTCCTGCCGTTCGGCCGGACCACGCGATGACCGGATTTGTCAGAGCCTGCGGGTAGGCAGTGAGGTAACACCCCCGCACCAGAAGGAGGACGCCGATGCGCTGGTCGGACTTGCTGCAATCGCAGCCGGAACTGGCCGAACTCGGGCGGCGCAAGCTGCTCGATCCCGGAGTGGCGCTGGTGGCGACGATCCGCCGGGACGGCAGCCCACGACTCAGTGCGGTGGAGCCGTTCGTGCTGGCCGGTGAACTGTTGCTCTCGATGTTGCTCGGTTCGACCAAGGCGGCGGATCTGCTGCGCGATCCACGGCTGCTGGTGCACAGCGTGATCACCAGCCGGGACGGTGGGGACGGTGAGTTCAAGCTGCGCGGGACGGCCCGGGCGCAGACCGATCCGGACATCCAGCGCCGGTACTCCGAGGCGGTGGCCGAGAGCCTCGGCTGGCGGCCGGTGCCAGGCCGGTTCCACCTGTTCGCCGTCGAGGTCGAGGACGTCACGTTCATCTCCTACGACGACGCGACCGGCGACCAGTTCGTGGCCCGCTGGCCGGCCGGGGACGAATACGTCCGGCGCGGCACATCGGCCACCACGCTGGGCCAACCGGAGGAGCGGCGCGAACTGCTGCGCCGGTGAGCGCCGGCCGGCGAGCCGAGTCGACCCGCAAGGCTGTCCGGTGCGGCAGGATGGACGCCGTGACCGCAGCAGAAGGCCCGGTTCCACCGGGTGCCGGCGGCCCGGCCGGCCCGGGCTCCGACGGCTTCTCTGCGCCCACCTACCACGCCGGGCGCGGCGCGGCGGCCGAACCGGCGGAGCGGCAGCGGTCGCTGCGCACCCCACCGGCCGGCACCGGCGGGGTGACCGTGACCCGGGCGGTGCTGGCCCGCAGTCGGTACTTCTCCCGGCTGCTGGCCCACAAGGTGATCACCGCCAGCGAGGCGGACGGCGCCAAGGAATCCGGGCTCACCGCGCTGATCTGGAACCAGGTGATGTCCTACGGCGCGGACGCGATGGTCACCGTGGCGCTGGCCGGCACCGTGTTCTTCTCGGCGCCGAGCAACGCGCAGCGCGGCAACGTGCTGCTCTACCTGTTGATGACGATGGCACCGTTCGCGGTGGTGGCGCCGGTCATCGGGCCGGCGCTGGATCGGGTGCAGCACGGCCGGCGCTGGGTGATGGCCGGCACTGCGCTCGGCCGGGCGGTGCTGGCGGCGACCATGGCGGTGAACTTCACCGACCTGTACGTGCTGTTCCCGGCTGCGCTCGGCTCGCTGGTGCTGTCCAAGGCCTACTCAGTGATCCGCTCGGCGGCCGCGCCCCGGCTGGTGCCCAGCGGGCTGACCCTGGTCGAGGCGAACGCCCGGTTGTCGCTGTTCGGGTTGGTCGCCGCGATCCTGGGCGGCGGCCTGGCCGGTGCCGTGATCAAGGCGACAGGCTCCTACCCGCTCGGCCTGTGGCTCACCGCGATCGCGTTCGCCACCACCGCGATCTACTCGCTGCGGCTGCCCAAGATCGTCGACGCGCTGCCACCGGTGACGCTGCCGCAGCGCGCCGCCGAGCCACCGGGCCGGACGCCGGCCACCCGGCCGGACGCCATCGGCCACCGGGGCGTGCCGGGCCGGCTGCTGGCCTGGGCCAGGCGGGGTTTCGCGCCGGAGGTCATCGGGGCGCTGCAGGGCGAGTCGTCGCTGCGCTGGCTGTCCGGCTTCCTCACCCTGTTCCTGGCCTTCTACATCGAGTCCACCGCGCACGGCTGGCACGCCGTGGTGAGCCTGGGCGCGGTCGGAGCCGCCGCCGGGCTGGGCAACTTCTGCGGCACCGGGATCGGCACCCGATTGAGATTGGCCCGACCGGAACTGATCATTCTGTGCTGTACCAGTGCGGCCGCGGTCGGCTGCCTGCTCGCCGCACTGCTGTTCAGCCTGCCGGTCGCGGTCTGCGCCATGTTCGTCAGCGCGGTCTGCAACGCGCTGTCCAAGCTGTCGCTGGACGCGATCATCCAGAAGGACGTGGCCGAGTCGCTGCGTTCCTCCGCGTTCGGCCGCTCGGAGACCTTCCTGCAGCTGGCCTGGGTGTTCGGCGCGACGGTCGCGCTGCTGCTGCCGTCCGGGCAGGGCCAGCTCGGGTTCGCGGTGGCCGCCGCCGTGCTGTGCGGTGTGGCCGTGCTGATGCTGGCCAAGCGACGCAGCCGCAGCTCACAGCGCCGCGCGGCGGCGGATCGGGCCTAGCTCTTCTCGCTAGCAATCTGCTAGCACGCTGCTAGCACGCTGCTAGCACGCTGCTAGCA
>DASUAC010000108.1:0-13238 GCA_035763985.1 Jatrophihabitans sp.
ACCGAGATCGGCACCGCGTACTCCGAACTGATCGACCCGATTGACCAGCGCAACCGGCTCACCGAGCAGTCGCTGCGGGCCGCCGACGGCGACCCGGCGGCGATGCAGTTGGACGAGGCGTTCCTGTCCGCCCTGGAATACGCCATGCCGCCGACCGGTGGGCTCGGCCTCGGCGTGGACCGGCTGGTGATGCTGCTACTCGGCGGCACCATCCGGCAGACGCTGGCCTTCCCGTTCGTCCGGCCGGGCGGACGATAGCCCGGCTCGGCAGGACGTCTCCCAGCAGTCGGTGAATCGTCAGGCGGGTACTAGCCGAAGTCGACCGACTCGGTGTTCACCGTTCCCGCCTGCCGGCCTGGCGCGGTGTGGTTCTCCCAGTACAGGTTCGTGTGCGCGATGACCTTGTCCGGCGTCGGCGCGCCCCACTCGCTGAGATCCTCGGTGGTGTGCGCGTCGCTGACCAACGTCGCGTCGTACCCGCGCACGATCGCCCCGTGCAGGGTCGACCGGATGCACTCGTCGGTCTGCGCGCCGGCCACGATCAAGCGGCCGACCTTGCGCTCGGCCAGTACCTGCTCCAGGTCGGTCTCCTCGAAGGAGTCGGCGTACCGCTTGTGCACCACCGGCTCGGACTCGTCCTGCTTGAGCTCGGGCACGTAGTGCCAGCCTTCGCTCTCCCGGGGCAGCTGGTCGGAGGAGTGTTGCACCCACACGACCGGGACGTTCGCGGCGCGCGCCTTGTCGACCAGGGTGACGACGTTGGCGACGACGCCGTCCCGGTTGTGCGTGCCGGACACGACGGCGTTCTGCACGTCGATCACGACCAGCGCGGTGTGGGGACGGTCGGTGAGGGTGGTCATGGCGCTCCTCGGGCTCGCTGTTCGGCAGATACCCCACACGCTAGCGCTGACCGCCGACAACTCTGCCGGGCGCCGATCTCAGCCGTTGCCGCCCGGCTGCGCCCGGTTCGGACGGCACGCCGTGCGACGGCAGGTTCACCGGCCGACCGCTCGTCGCCGGGGCGTTCGGTGGCTACCGCTACCGTGACGGGATGCCGCAAACCGAGCGGCCGGCTCCGGACCGACCCGGCTCGCCGGCAGACACCCGGTCCGAGCCGTTGCCCGCCGACCCGGTCCGGCTCGGCATGGCGCCGCATCCGGAGGGCGGCTGGTACCGCGAGACCTGGCGACACCCGCAGTCGGTGGACACCCCGCGTGGGCCACGGGCGCTGGCCACCGCGGTGTCGTTCCTGCTGCTGCCCGGCGAGCGGTCGGCCTGGCACCGGGTCAGCTCCGCCGAACTCTGGCTGTGGCAGGGCGGCGGCCCGATCCGGCTCACCCTCGGCGGCGACGGGACGCGGCCCCAGCCCGGCGAGCCGGTGGTACTGACCGCGGGTGGCCAGCACCTGGTGCCGGCCGGCGTCTGGCAGACCGCCGAACCGGCCGCCGACCGCGCGGTGCTGGTCGGCTGCGTGGTCTCCCCCGGCTTCGACTTCGCCGACTTCAGCCTGGCCGAGAGCCTGGCCGAGAGCCTGGCCGAGCCGCAGTAAACCGGATCGGCGAACCGTGCGGCGGCCCGACGGCGGCCCGACGGCGGCCCGGGGTCAGGCCAGCGCATGGCCGGCGGCGATGACCATCGCCGCCGGCACCACCAGCCCACCCACCATCGCGTAGAACGGCGCCCGGCTCTCGGCCCGCCGCCACAGCAACCCGATCCCGAGGCCGGCCAGCAGCAACTCGGCCGCCGGGCCGGCCCAGCGCAGCCAGCCCGGCATGCCGGCCGCTCCGATCGCCAGCCAGCAGACGGCCAGCACCATCAGCCCGCCGGCCAGCAGCAACGACGGCCGCGGCCCGATCCGGTCCGGCATGCCCCGGAACCGGGCGGGATGCCGCGTGGCCAGCTCCGGCAGCGTGTTCGTCAGGTTCGCCGCCACCCCGATCAGGGCCGCGGCGCCGATCGCCCAGCCGGCCGGCCAACGCGGCGGTGACAGCGCGAGGGTGGCCATCACGGGCAGCGCGGCGAAGGCCACCGCGTACGGCAACCAGGACAGCCAGCTTCCCTTCAGCCAGAGGTTGTAGAGCCAACCGCACCCGACCCCGAACAGGTAGACCAGCCCGGGCCGCCAGCCGGCCGCCAGGCTCAGCAGCACGGTGGCCGGCACCGCGACGGCCAGGCAGCGGCCGGCCAGCCGGGACGACAGCTCGCCGGCGGCCAGCGGCTTGCTGATCCTGCCCACCTCGGCATCGGCGGCGGCGTCCAGCAGATCGTTGGACCAGCCCACCGTCAACTGGCCGGCCAGCACCGCCGCGGCCAGCAGCGCGCACTCCCCCGGCGAGTTGCCGGCCACCGCCGCGAGCAGCACGCTGATGCCGGTGACCGCCACGGTCGGCAGCGGATGCGCCGCCCGGACCAGCGCCGGCACGGTCATGCCGTCACCACGCGCGGGCTTCGGCCCCCGGCCGGCAGGGCCCGCACCCGGCGTCGGGCGGTCGGCAGCGGGCTGATCAACGGCGCGGCTCGGTGACCGGGACGATCTCGGCCGACCGCAGCCGGCCGTCGGCGATCCGCAGCAGCCCCATGGTGCCGACCGGCTGCCGGCGCCGGTCGGTCGGCGAGCCCGGGTTGAAGCTGCGCAGCCCGTCCTGCTCGAGGTTCCACGGAATGTGAGAATGGCCGAAGATCACCAGCCGGGCCGCCGGGAACCGCCGGCGCAGCCGCACCTGCCGTCCGGTGGCCGGGCCGCTGTCGTGCAGCATGGCCACCGGCAGCCCGGCCAGTTCCAGCTCCAGCACCTCCGGCGCGCCCCAGTCGGCCACGTCCGGGCCGTCGTTGTTGCCGAGCACCGCACGTACCGGCGCGAACGCCGACAGCTCGGCCAGCACCGCGGCGGTGCACACGTCGCCGGCGTGCAGGATCAGATCCACCCCGCGCAACCGGCGGGCCACCTCGGCCGGGCAGGCCTTCCAGTGCCGCGGCGCGTGGGTGTCGGACAGCACCGCGATGCGCATGTGCCGAGTCTGCCTGTCGAGCTCCGGCCGCCGCACACCGGCAACCGCTGTGGTGATCCACAGCCAGCTACAACGAATCCCCCAGCTTTGCCGCCCATCCTCTGCTGCGGCGCCGGGTCGCATGCCCGGCCGAGGCGGGAGGGTCGATGCGGTTCCCGGTACGGCAAGCTCCGGCGAGCCGGACGCAGGTCGCCGAGCAGCAACCATCCGGGCCGGCCGCCGGTCAGCCGCTGTCCGCAGCCGAGGCGGCGCCGCCGGACGAACCGGCGAGCCAGGGCTGGCTGCCGCCGGAACCACCGGCCGGCCGGGGTCGCCGGATCGCGCGGCGGATCCGGACCAGACCCTGGCTCAGCGCGCTGCTGGCGGTGGCCGTGCTGGCCGCCGGTGGCGGCCTGTTCTGGTGGAACTCCCGCGGCAGCACCGCCGACGCCGCGCCCAGCTACCGGCTCGTCGCGGCCAGCCTGGGCACGATCCGGCAGACGCTCAGCTCGACCGGAACCATCGAGCCCGCCGTGCAGGACTCGCTGAACTTCGCGGTGTCCGGGCGGGTGACCGAGGTACGGGTGCAGACCGGCCAGCGGGTTGCCGCCGGAGCGGTGCTGGCCACGGTGGATTCCGCGTCGCTGAAGGCGAATCTCGCGCAGGCGCAGGCCAGTCTGGCCTCGGCGCAGGCGCGGGTCAGCGCCGACTCCGCCGCCTCGGCCACCCAGCTGGCCGCCGACACCGCGGCCGTCACCGCCGTGCAGGGCCAGGTGGCGGCGGCCCAGGCCGCATTGGCCGACGCCAACCTGACCTCGCCGATCGCGGGCGTGGTCGCCGCGGTGAACCTGACGGTCGGCCAGCAGGTCAGCGGCACGGGCGGAGGATCGTCCGGCAGCGGATCCGGCGCTGCCAACGGCGGATCCGGCGGTTCCGGGTCGGCTGGCGGTTCCGGGTCGGCTGGCGGCAGCGGCGGGACCACCGGTTCGAGCAGTTCCACCGCCCAGGTGCTGGTGATCAGCAACAACTCCTGGATCGTCGATGCCGGCGTGGACGACACCCAGGTCGGGCTGCTCGCGGTCGGTGACCAGGCTCAGCTCACCGGCGTCTCGGCCGGCGGCGTGGTGTACGGCACGATCAGCTCGATCGGGCTGATCGCCAGCAGCACCAGCGGAGTGGCGAGCTTCCCGGTGGTGATCAAGGTGACCGGCAACCCGGCCGGCCTGCATGCCGGTGCCACCGCGACGGTGCTGATGATCTACCGGCAGCTGGCCGGCGTGCTGACCGTGCCGTCCACCGCGGTGCACCAGGTCAACGGCCGGAGCGTGGTGTATCAGCTGTCCGGCGGCAAGCAGGTCAGCCGTCCGGTCACCGTCGGGGTTTCGGCCGGTGGGATAAGCCAAATCACCGCCGGGCTGGCCGAGGGCAACCAGGTGGTGGTGCCGGTGCCCCGGACGACCGGCAACCGGGCGGGTACCGGCAACCCGGGCAACCGCACCGGACGTACCGGCTTCGGCCGGACCGGCGGCTTCGGCGGCGGCAGCGGGTTCGGCGGCGGCAGCGGGTTCGGCGGTGGCGGCGGGTTCGGCGGCGGCGGGTTCGGCGGCGGCGGGTTCGGCGGCGGCGGGTTCGGCGGCGGGGGCCGGGGTGGCAACGGTGGCGGCTGAGCCGGCCGTACCGGTCATCGAACTGGACCGGGTGACCAAGGTCTACCGCACCGGCAGCCTGCAGGTGGCGGCGCTGCGCGGGGTGAGCCTGCGCATCCAGGCCGGCGAGTACGTCGCGGTGATGGGACCGTCCGGCTCGGGCAAGTCCACCCTGATGCACATCATCGGCTGCCTGGACTCGCCGACCACCGGCGACTACCGGTTGGCCGGCGCGGACGTGGCCCGGCTGTCGGAGAGCGAACTGGCCGAGATCCGCAACCGCCGGGTCGGCTTCGTCTTCCAGCAGTTCAACCTGCTGCCGTCCCTGTCGGCCTGGCGGAACGTCGAACTGCCTTTGCTGTACGCGGGAATCCCGCGAGAGGAGCGTCGCCGGCGAGCCATCGCCGAGCTGGCCCGGGTGGGCCTGGCCGACCGGGTCGCGCACCGGCCGGGCGAGCTGTCCGGTGGGCAGCAGCAGCGGGTCGCGGTGGCCCGCGCCCTGGTCGGTGACCCGGCGCTGATCCTGGCCGACGAGCCGACCGGCAACCTGGACTCCGGCGCGACGGCCGAGGTGCTGGCGCTGTTCGACGAACTGCACGCGCAGGGCCGGACCATCGTGCTGATCACCCATGAGGCCGAGGTGGCCGCCCGCGCCCAGCGCATCGTGCAGGTCCGGGACGGCCTGATCCAGCCTGCACCCGAGGCGGCCGTCCGATGAGCCTCTGGGAGACGCTGCGCACCGGCTGGGACGCCATCCGCTCGCACCGGTTGCGATCCGGCCTGACCACGCTGGGCATCCTGATCGGGATCGCCGCGGTGGTGCTCACCGTCGGGCTCGGCGAGGGCGCGCAGCACAAGGTCAGCGAGCAGATCAGCGCGCTGGGCAGCAACCTGCTGCTGATCTCGCCGGGCAGTTCCACCGACTCCGGCGGCGTCCGCGGCGGCCTCGGCTCGTCCGCCACGCTGACCGTGCAGGACGCCGACGCGCTCGGCTCACCCGTCAACGCCCCGGACATCGCCGCGGTGGCGCCGGCCAGCCAGCGCTCGGAATCGCTCACCGCGGGTTCGGCGAACTGGACCACCGCGGTGGTGGGCACCACCGCGGACTGGCTGTCGGTGCGGGCCAGGACGCTGACCGAGGGCCGGTTCCTCACCGCCGCCGACAACGACGCGGCGGCCGCGGTGGCAGTGCTCGGCCCGACCACCGCCGGCGAACTGTTCGGCTTCGCCGACCCGGTCGGCCAGTCGATGACCATCGGCAGCACCCCGTTCACCGTTATCGGAGTGCTGAAGTCGGCCGGATCGTCGTCCACCAGCAACCTCGACGACCAGGCCATCGTGCCGCTGAGCACCGCCACCACCAGGGTCTTCGGCGGCAGTGCCCGCAACTCGGTGCAGTCCATCTACGTGCAGGCCCGATCCGCCGGCGTGCTCTCGGCGGCCTACCAGGAGGCCTCGAACGACCTGCTGACCCGGCACCACAGCAGCACCCCGGCCGCCGCGGACTTCACCATCACCGCCCAGCAGTCACTGCTGGCGACGGCCACCTCGGTCAGCCGCACGCTGACCGTGCTGCTCGCCGGGATCGCGGCGCTGTCGCTGCTGGTCGGCGGCATCGGGGTCATGAACATCATGCTGGTCTCGGTCACCGAACGCACCCGGGAGATCGGGCTGCGCAAGGCGCTCGGTGCCCGGCCGGCGGTGATCAGGCGGCAGTTCCTGATCGAGGCGTCCCTGCTCGGGGTGGCCGGCGGCGTGCTCGGCGCGGCATTCGGCATCCTCGGCGCGCTGGTGCTGCCGCACTTCCTGAACGACCCGATCGCCATCTCACCCACCGCGATCGCGCTGGCCATCGTGGTCGCCATGGCGATCGGGATGGTCTTCGGCACCTACCCGGCCGGCCGGGCCGCCCGGCTGGCCCCGATCGACGCGCTGCGGTCGGAATGAGCACTCGCAATCGGCAACGATCCGATCCCGAAAGGACAATCATGAACGACCCCGCGACCGCCGTACGGCTCGGACTCGCCTCGCCGGTACGCGGCGCGGCCGCGCTGGCCGCCGCGCTACTGCTGGCCGGGGTCGGGCTGGCCGGCTGCGCCGGTGGCAAGTCGGCCACCGGCCAGGCCGCCGCGCGGACGTCCGCGGCCGGCGGCCAGCAGGGCCAGCGGCAGGGCTTCGGCGGTGGTCCGGCCGCCGCCGGGCTGCTCGCCGAGATCGACGGGCACGTGCTGCAGGTGCAGAACCCGGCCACCGGCCAGGTCAGCGTCAGCTACTCGACCAGCACCACGTTCAGCCAGACCACGCCGGCGACGCTGGCCGCGTTGAAGGTCGGCGACTGCGTGACCGCGATCGGCCAGCGCAGTTCGTCAGCCAGCCCGCCGTCCGCCGGTTCGGCAGCGCCGCGGCCGACCGACTTCCCCGCCACCAGCGTGCAGATCTCCGCCCCGACCGACGGCAACTGCGGCTTCGGTGGCGGCCGCGGCGTGCGGCCCAGCGGCTTCCCTTCCGGACGGCCCAGCAGCTTCCCTTCCGGACGGCCCAGCGGCTTCCCGTCCGGACGGCCCAGCGGCTTCCCGTCCGGACGGCCGAGCGGCTTCCCGGGCCGAGCGGGCGGTGGCTTCGGCGAGTTCGCCACCGGCACGGTGACCGTGCTCGGCCCGGGCAGCATGACGGTACGCAGCCCGGCCCGCGGCCAGCAGGCCGGCACGACGGTGACCGTGCTGCTGACCGGCTCGACCAGCTACACCCGGACCGGACCGGCAACCGCGGCCGCGCTGCGGGTCGGCGAGTGCGTCTCGGCCACCGGCAAGGCCGACAGCACCGGCGCGGTCGCCGCCTCCCGGATCGCACTCAGCCCGGCCGGACCGTCCGGCTGCAGCACCGGCGGGTTCGGCCGGCGGCCGGCGGCCAGCGGCTCGCCGACCGGGGCCTGACGTGGTCCACCGATTGCGGCGACCCCGGCTGCTGGTTCCGGCCGCGGTGCTGGTGTTCGGACTGCTCGCGGCCGGGTTGACCGCCGGACGGGCGCTGGCCGGCGGTTCCGGCCCGCACTATCGGCTGGCCACCGCCAGCATCGGCTCGGTGGACCAGACGCTGACCGAGGTCGGCACCGTGTCGGCGGTGAATCGGGCCACGGTGTCCTTTCCGGTGGCCGGCACGGTGTCCTCGGTCGCGGTCGGGGTCGGCAGCCGGGTGGTCGCCGGGCAGGTGCTGGCCGACCTGGTCACCACCTCGCTGAGCCAGCAACTGGCCTCGGCCGACGCCGGCCTGGCCAGCGCCCAGCAGACCCTCGCCGCCGACGAGGCCAGCCAGACCGGTACCGGTTCGAGCAGTTCTGGTTCGAGCGGTACCGGCTCGACCGGCAGCGATGGCACCGCGGTGCTGAACGCGGTCCGGATCCGCGCGGCCGGGGCCCGGCCGAATCCGACCGGCGCCAACTCGGCCCGCACGGGATCCGATCCGGCCGGCACCGGCTCGACGTCCGGCGGCCGGTCGATCGGGCAGCTGACCGCCGCGGTGACGGCGGCCCAGCGGGCGGTGCTCGCCGCGCAGCGCACCCTGGACGCGGACCTGGCCGCAGCCGAGCGGGCATTGGCCAGCTGCCGGGACGCGCTGAGCCCGTCGTCCACCGCGAGCCCGTCGTCCACCGCGAGCCCGTCGTCCACGCCGAGTTCGTCCTCCCCGAGTCCGTCCTCCGCACCGTCCGGCTCGACCGGCGAGAGCGGCTCGGCGCAATGCCTGGCCGCGATCGCCCAGGCGCCGGGCAGCGATCGGGTGGCCGCCGACCAGCGCGCCCGGTCCGCCGCCGAGCGTGCCCTCGACGCCGCCGTACGGGCGTTGGCCGGCGCGGCCGGCAAGGCAGCCGCCGGTTCGGCACGGGGTGGCTCGGCCGACAGCGGTACCACCGGCGGGACCGGCACGTCGGGCAGCGGCACCCGGACCGGCGGGAGCACCGGCAGGGCCACGAACGGCCCGGTCACCGCCGAGCAGCTGGCCGCCGACCAGGCCGAGATCGACGCGGCGCAGGCACAGGTCAGCGTGGCCCGGCAGGACCTGGCTGCGGCCGTGCTGACCAGCCCGCTGGACGGCACGGTGGCCGCGGTGACGCTGACGGCCGGTAAGACGGCCGGCAACGCCGGCATCACCGTGATCGGCCCGGGCACCGAACAGGTCAGCACCACGGTGGGGCTGGCCGACATCGACTCGGTGCATGCCGGCCAGCCCGCCACCGTCCGGGTGGACGGCGTCGGCACCGCGCTGACCGGCAAGGTCAGCACGGTGGGCGTGCTGAACAGCACGTCCGGCAGCAGCACCAGCTACCCGGTGACGATCCTGCTGGACCCGAGCAGCGCCCGGTTGTTCGACGGCAGCGGCGCCTCGGTGCAGATCCAGGTGGCCCGGGTGACCGGCGTGTTGACCGTGCCGAGCTCGGCGGTGCACGCCTTGGGCCCGATCCGCACGGTCGAGGTGCTGCGCAACGGGCGGCCGGTCCAGCTGCCGGTGACGGTGGGGGCGGTCGGCAGCGAGCGCGTCCAGATCCGCAGCGGCCTGTCCACCGGACAGCAGGTGGTGCTGGCCGACCTGGCCACGCCGCTGCCGACCGGCTGAGGCGAGCCGACCGGCTGAGGCGAGCCGGCAGCCGAGGCAGCCAGGGGTCGCTGAGAGTTCCCGGGCGGCACCCGAGAACGTTCGGCCGAAGTGAGAGAATGTCTGGTATGCAGGCCGGCACCACTGCTCAGACCGAGGGCAGCGCGCAGACCTCCGCGCCGACCCGGCGCAGGCGGTTCACCGGCATCTTCCCCAGCTGGTTGCTCCACCACCGGCCGCCCCGGCTGTGGCAGGAGGCGTTGCTGATCGCGCTCGGGTACTTCCTGTACGGGCAGGTACGCAACCTGGTGCCCTCGCATCGCGGACTGGCCATGCAGCACGGCCGAGCGGTGCAGCATCTGCAGGAGGACCTGCACCTGAACTTCGAGCTGTCGGTCAACCGGTTCGTGGCCGACCACGCGTGGCTGGCCCAGCTGATGGACTACTACTACGCCACCCTGCACTTCATCGTCACGCCGGTTTGCCTGCTCTGGCTCTTCCTCGCTCACTCCCGGATCTACCGAGGCGCCCGGACGGTCCTGCTGGTGACCTCGCTGCTGGCGCTGGCCGGGTTCTGGCTGTATCCGCTGGCCCCGCCGCGGCTGCTGCCGCAGTACGGCTACATCGACACGGTGCTGAAGTTCCACACCTGGGGCTCGCTGGCCGATCCGAAGGTGGCCCAGCACTCCAACCAGTTCGCCGCCATGCCCAGCCTGCACATCGGCTGGGCACTGTGGTGCGGCGCCGCGATCTTCTTCTGCGCCAGGCACATCTGGATCCGGCTGCTCGGCGTGCTGTATCCGCTGTGCACGCTGGCGGTGGTGGTGGGTACGGCGAACCACTTCTTCATCGACGCGGTGGCCGGCTTGGCGGTGTTCGCAGCCGGCATCATCGCGCAGTTCCTGATGTCCGGACGCGGTGCCTTCCACGAAGCGGCCGACCCGCCGCCCGAGCCGGCGACGGCGCCCGGCAACTGACCGACCGCGATCGGCGGCCGGGCCGCTTCTGCCGCTTGGCTATCGGCCGTCCGGCACCTAGAATCGAACATATGATCGAGGACCATGCGGCGGCGACGTATCTCCAACTGGTCGCCGAGGCGGTAGAGCTCGAGATCGAGATGGCCCGGCTCCGGCACGGGCAGGTGGTGGTGCTGGCCGAACTGCACGCCCGCGGCACCCCCGGCAAGCTCGGCTATCGAGGCCTGCACGAGCTGATCATGGCGCAACTGGGCTGCAGCCCGGCCGAGGCCCTGGAGCTGGCCCAGGCCGCCGAGCGGCATGCCGCCCGGCGCACCGAGCAGGCGGCGGGCAGCATCCGGCGGCTATTCGGCGTAGAAGACCGCCTCGACCACCCGGCGCGCCCGGCGGGCGGCCCGGCGGTAGTCGTCGATCAGTTGCCCGGCCTGGAAGCCGGCCCGGTAGCCGAGCACCTGCCCCACCGCCTGTAACACCTTGCCCGGCTTGGGCAGCTGGTCGTCGGGCCGGTCCCGTACCAGCATGATCGCGTCCCGGGCCCGGCCGGCGAACCGCCAGGCGGCCTCCAGCGCGGCGGCGTCGTCCGCGGACAGCTTGCCGGCCTGCACCGCCGCCCGCAGTGCCGCCAGGGTGGACGTGGTGCGCAACTCGGGCAGCTGGCCGGCGAACCGCAGCTGGAGCAGCTGCACGGTCCATTCGATGTCGGCCAGGCCGCCCTTGCCGAGCTTGGTGTGGGTGTTCGGATCCGCGCCGCGGGGCAGCCGCTCGGCGTCCACCCGGCCCTTGATCCGCCGGATCTCGAGCGCGCCGGCGGGCGGCAGCCCGGCCGCCGGGTAGCGGGTGGGCTCGATCAGCGCCAGGAACCGCTCGCCGAGGTCCGCGTCGCCGGCCGCGAACCGGGCCCGCAGCAGCGCCTGGGCCTCCCAGACCGAGGCCCACCGGGCGTAGTACTCGGCGTAGGAGTCCAGCGAGCGGACCAGTGCGCCGTTGCGTCCCTCCGGACGCAGGTCGGCGTCCAGGCGCAGCGGCGGATCGGTGGCGGAGACCGTCAGCAAGGTACGCAGCCGTTCGGCGATCAGGTGCGCCCGGCGGACCGCGAGCGCCGGGTCGACGCCGGGTTCCGGCTCGCACACGAACAGCACGTCGGCGTCCGAGCCGTAACCGATCTCCTGGCCACCCAGCCGGCCCATGGCGATCACCGCGAACCGCACGCCCAACCCGAAGTCGGCCGGCTGCTCGGTTGCCGGCTGCTCGATTGCCGGCTGCTCGGTTGCCGGCTGCTCACCGGCACCGGGTAGCTCACCGGTTTCCGCCAGCTCGGCAGCCACCAGCCGGCGGGCGGCGGTCACGCCGGCCGCCAGGGTCGCATCGGCAAGCTCGGACAGGCCGATCCGGACCTCGGCGTCCGAGGCCAGCCCGAGCAGGTCGGCGAAGGCGATCCGCAGCAGTTCCAGCCGGCGCAGGCTGCGGATGGCGTGCGCGGTCTGCGCCAGGTCGTCCGGCCGATGCGCGGCGGTACGCATCAGCGCGGCCAGCTCGGTCCGGCCGCGGGGCGCCAACTGCTCGTCGTCGGCCAGCAGCTGCAGCGCCTCCGGCGCCCGGGCGAGCAGGTTCGCCACGTACCGGGAGGTGCCCAGCACCGCCGCCATCCGGGACGCCACGGCGCCCTCGTCGCGCAGCAGCCGCAAGTACCACGGCGATTGGCCCAGCGCGTCCGACACCTGCCGGTAGGCCAGCAGCCCGGCGTCCGGATCCGGCGCGTCGGCCAGCTCGGACAGGATCACCGGCAGCAGCGCCCGCTGCAGACTGGCCCGGCGGGACACCCCGGCGGTCAACGCCTGCAGATGGCGCAGCGCACCGGCCGGGTCGGCGTAGCCGAGCGCGGCCAGCCGGGCCCGCGCCTCGTCCTCGGACAGCCGCAACGGGTCGGACGGCACCCGGGCGACCGCCTCCAGCAGCGGCCGGTAGAACAACTTCTCGTGCAGCCGGCGCACCTCGCGGGCGTGCAGCGCCCACTCGGCCTGCCACACCGCCACCGCGTCGCCCCGGCGGTCCGGCCGGAACCCCATCGCCCGGGCCAGTCGGCGCAGTGCCGCCTGGTCCGCCGGTACCAGGTGCGTCCGGCGCAGCCTGGCCAGCTGCAGCCGGTGCTCGGCGGCCCGCAGGAACCGGTAGGCATCGGCCATGCTCAGCGCATCGGCCCGCCCGACATAGCCGCCGTCGCGCAACGCCGCGAGCGCCGGCAGGGTGGCCCGTACCCGCAGCGTCTCGTCGGCCCGGCCGTGCACCAGCTGCAGCAGCTGCACCGCGAACTCCACGTCGCGCAGGCCGCCGGGGCCGAGCTTGATCTCCCGGTCGGCCACCTCGGCCGGCAGCTGGTCGACCACCCGGCGGCGCATCGCCTGCACATCGGCGACGAAGTCGGGACGCTGCGAGGCGGTCCAGACCAGCGGCCCCAGCACCTGGCAGTACCGCTCGCCGAGCGCCAGGTCGCCGGCCAGCGGCCTGGCCTTCAGCAGCGCCTGGAACTCCCAGGTGGACGCCCACCGCTGGTAGTAGGCCAGGTGGCTGGCCAGCGTGCGGACCAGTGCGCCGGACTTGCCCTCCGGACGCAGCGCCGCGTCCACCTCCCAGGCCACCTGGCCGCACAGCCGGATGGCCTCCGACGCCAGCCGGGTGGCCACCGCCAGCGCGGCCTCCTCGTCGGCGTCCGGGGCCGGCTCGGCGACGAAGATCACGTCCACGTCGGAGACGTAGTTCAGCTCCCGGCCACCGGCCTTGCCCATCCCGACGATGGCCAGCGAACAGTCCGGGCCACCGTCCGGCAGCCCGGCCCGGGCCACCGCCAGCGCGGCCTGCAGCAGGTAGCCGGCCAGGTCGGCCAACGCCTCGGTCACCGCGCCGAAGTCCAGCTCACCGGCCAGGTCCGCCGCGGCGATCCGGACCAGCTCACCCCGGTAGGCGGTACGCAACGCGGCGACCGCCGGCCGGCCGGTCAGGGCGGCCGGCGCCCCGAACGATCCGGTGACCGGCCGCCGCGGGTC
>DASUAC010000109.1:0-2116 GCA_035763985.1 Jatrophihabitans sp.
CGGTCTACCTGAGGATCCACGACGGCGGTGGCACCGCCGACGCCCTGGAGTCGGTGACCACCCCGGATGCCGCCTCCGCACAACTGCACGCCGAAGTCCGCCAGGGCGCCGCCGAGAGCATGCAGGCCCTGGCCGATCTCCCGGTCCCGGCGCACGGGCAGGCCGTGCTGTCGGTCGACGGCGACCACCTGATGCTGACCGATCCGCGCCCGCTGCGGGCCGGGGACCGGATCACGCTGGTGCTGCACTTCGCCGTTGCCGCGCCGCTGACCGTCACGGTCCCGGTGATCGGTCTGCTCGATCCGGCGCCGCAGCCGTGAGCGTCGTGTGCGGACGTCTGGCGGCCCTCGGGGCCCTGGTCGTTGTGCTGGTGCTGGCCGTGGCGCCGTCCGCGTGGGCGCACGCGACCGTGGTGTCCACGGCTCCGGGCGACGGCCAGGTGCTGCCCTCGGCCCCGGCCACGGTGTCGGTGCGGTACGACGAGCCGGTCGAGATGCAGTTCGGGGCGCTGCGGGTGCTGTCCCCGACCGGGGCGCGGGTGGACGACGGCAACCCGGTCCATCCGCCCGGGCACTCCGACACCGTGCAGGTCGGGCTCAAAGGCGGGCTGGGCCACGGCACCTACACCGTGGCCTGGCACGTGATCTCCGCCGACTCCCACCCGGTGTCCGGGGCGTTCACCTTCAGCATCGGCGCCCCGTCAGCGACGAGCGTGTCGGCCGCCACCTTGAACGCCGCCGGCAGCCGGGCGGTCGGAGTGGCCTACGGTATCGCCCGGGCCGTCGCCTTCGCCGGGTTCGCGCTGCTGGTCGGCGCGGTGGCGTTCGTGGTCTGCTGCTGGCCCGCGGGTGCGGCCTCTCGGCGGGTGCGGGTACTGATCGCCTCCGGCTGGGGTGGGCTGACGGCCGCGAGCCTGGCGGTCCTGGGGCTGCAAGGCCCGTACGCCGCCGGGTTTGGCTTGGGCCGGGTGTGGGACCTGTCGGTGCTGCGCACCACGCTCGGCACCCGGCTGGGCACCGCCGTCTCGATGAGGCTGGTACTGTTGGGCGCTGCCGCGCTGGGGCTGGCGGTGCTGCTGCCGCGTCTGGCAGCAGCCTCGCGGCCGATGCGGATCGCCGCCGGGACCGTGACCGGGGCGCTGGCCGTCGCGCTGGCCGCGACCTGGACTGCGGCTGACCACGCCGGCGCCGGCACCCAGGTGCCGGTGGCGTTCCCGTCCGACCTGGCGCACCTGACGGCGATGGCCGTGTGGACCGGCGGTCTGGCGGTCTTGACCACGGCACTGCTGCGCCCGGCCGTGACCGGGGCCGGCGAGCTGGCGGTCGGGGTGCGCCGGTTCTCCACGATCGCCGCCATCTGCGTCACGGTGCTGGTGGTGACCGGTACCTACCAGGCGTGGCGGCAGGTCGGAACGCTGGCGGCGCTCACCGGCACCGCCTACGGCAAGTTGCTGCTGGTCAAACTGCTCGGTGTCGGGATGCTGGTCGCCCTGGGCTACCTGGCCCGGGTGTGGATCGCCCACTACCTGCCCGCCGCGCCCCGAACCGCCAAGCCCGGCTCCGGTGCGGGACGGCCGGCCGGCCCGGACGAGGTGGCGCTGCGGCAGCTGCGCCGCTCGGTCGGACTTGAGGTGACGGTCGCCGCCACCGTGCTGGCCGTGACCGCCGCCTTGGTCAACGCTCAACCGGCCCGTACCGCCTACTACGCCCCGGTGTCGGCCACCGCCGCCTTCGACACCGGCGGCCCGAACGGCAAAGGCAGCGTGCAGATATACGTCGACCCGGCCCGACCCGGCAGCGACGCCGTCCACATCGAAGTCGTCGCCCCCGACGGCAGCCCGGAACAGGTCGCGCAACTCACCGCCGGCCTGTCCCTGACCGCCCAGCAACTCGGCCCGCTACCGGTGACACTGGCAGCCGCCGGAGTCGGCCACTTCATCGGCACCGCCACCATCCCGCTCGCCGGGGCCTGGACGCTCGCCGTGACAGTACGCACCGACCCGGTCGACGAGACCACCGTCACCATCCCGGTCACCGTGCGCTGACACCCTTGTCGCAGGCGGCGGCCCACCCGGGGCCGCCGCCGGCGACACCGGACACCGCCGGCGGCGCCTGGG
>DASUAC010000110.1:0-2157 GCA_035763985.1 Jatrophihabitans sp.
CTCGGAGCCCCCCCGATTCACGGCGCCCGGCGGAGGCCGGGCGTCGGCAGCAGCGCTCGGCCGGTGGCCCACCGATGCTCTGCCGGGGCTGAGATCGGGCGAGGGAGCAGCTAATAGCCGAGCCCCCGAGTGGGGTGGGAACGCTCATCGGCCGCCTAGTAGAAATTGAACTAGCCGACAGCCCGATCAAATCGGACATTTTCTCGGCCATGCAGTCCGGCTACTCGACAGTAGTCCGGCAGCGTTTCCCTCGAGAATCGCACCATAACGTCGACGTAAACACGCAGCGGCCGATGGATATCCCACCAGCAGTCCGCTTAACTGATTGTAAGAGAACTGATGGTTCTACTGATGAAGTGCTAAGAACGCCGCATATTTCTCTCAGGTCTGCGGGAGTTCCGAGATGTGGATTCCGTGCACAACTGACTACAGAAGGTCACTGAAAATTCTCCGGGCCGCGGCGGCCTCGGGCCTCAGTAGGCGCGCCCGACGCCGACGGTGTCGCTGCCGTCGTGGTTCCAGTCGCCGGCGATCGGCCGGTCCCCCGGCAGCCCGAACGCCGCGTAGCTGATGTCTGCCGCGGTGTACCGGCTGGCCAGCGCATCGGTGACCGCGAACCGCCTGCCTTGATAGACGCCGATGGTGTCCTTGCCGTCGTGGTTCCAGTCGCCGGCCACCGGCAGGTTGCCGGGCTGGCCGAACTGGTAGCTCGACCGCGGCGCCCCCGGGGTGAGCGCGTCGATCAGGTAGAACCGGGCGGTTGCCGGATCGAAGACGCCCACCGTCGCGCGGTGGTCGCCGTTCCAGTCGCCCGCCACCGGCAGGAAGTGCAGGCCGCCCAGCAGCAGCGTGATCAGCGGGCTGCCCGCCGTCCGGTTGTTGGTGTTGAGCAGGTAGAACGCGGCGGTCCTGGGGTCGTACACCCCGACCGTGTCGGTGCCGTTGCCGTCCCAGTCCCCGCACACCGGCAGGTCACCGGGCCGGCCGAGCAGCACGGTGTAGTACGGGCTGCCGCCGGCGAAGGAGTCCCGGATGTAGAAGGTGGCGTTGCTGGGACGGTAGACCGCGGCGGTGTCGGTGCCGTCGCCGTTGAAGTCACAAGCCAGCGGGACGTCGCCCGGCACGCCGAACGCCTGGGCGATGTCGATGGCCGGCTGGCTCAGCGAGTTGGTGAAGTACAGCGACGGGACGACCGGGTTGTGCACGGTGAACCAGTCCGACTGCAACCCCAGGGCGGACCGGAACTCCCCTCCGGTCACGGTGGTGCTGCCGGAGGTTCCGGTCACCGTCGCGGTCAGTACCCGCCCGCCGTCGGCGCCGAGCCCGTTGCGGGTCACCGCGATCGATTGCAGGGTGCCCACGCCGAACGCACTGCCGACCGTGCCGGCCGGGATCGAGACGGACCAGTCGTGATACGGCGAGACCGCGTCGCCGAGGTCCTCCACCGCGGGGAAGGTGCCGCCGGCCGTCCAGCCGCCGGTGGAGGCGCTGAACTCGGCCGAGACCACCGAGCCGCCGGCGGTGAGCGCCTTGGCGCTGGTGGAGGTCACCGCGGTGTTGGTGCGCGAGTCCTCCAGCAACGTGCCGTTCAGGCCGGCGCCTCCGTAGACCTGGCAGTTGGTCGTGTCGCAGATCTTGGCCCAGGCGTACCGGCTCGACGCCGCCGCGTAGGACCGGGCGGCGACCGCCTGGGCCTGCAGAGCGGCCATTCCCTTGCCGCCGGCCGCGTCACCCCAGGACGCCGGGGACTCCCTGGGCACCACGCCGCGCAGGTAGTCGTCCATCGCCAGGGTGTTCACGACCCGATTCGTGCCGTTGCCGTCGAGCAGGGTCAACGTGCCCCGGTAGGTACGTCCGGTATCGCAGATGGTGAGCATCTGGCTGAGCAACTGCGGAGCCGCGACCGACGATTGGAACAGCCCGCTGGTCGCCGGGTGCACCCCGCCCAGCGGCTTGCCGCACCCGACGCTGTTGGCCTGCACGGTCAGCGTGCCACCGGACAACGTGATCCGGGCCGAGCCGTTGGCCGGCACCGCGAGGCCGCCGGCGGTGAACGCGGCGCCGGAGGAGACCCAGACCGAGCCGTGGCCGTCCAGCGCGGTCAGGTCGACCGTCATCGCGGCCAGCCCGACCGACTGCACCGCCGTCCCGCCGTAG
>DASUAC010000111.1:0-2914 GCA_035763985.1 Jatrophihabitans sp.
GGCGTCATCGGTCAGCCGCTCGACGCCGGAGACGGCGAGCTTGTGGAAGATGCTCATCGATGAGGTCACGGCGGTTTGCACTGTCATAGCGGCTTGAACTCGTCGAACGGCTCGGCGCAGCTCCGGCACCGGCGCAACGCCTTGCACGGCGTGGAACCGAACCGGCTCAGCAGCTCGGTGTCGGACGAGCCGCACCGCGGGCAGCCGATCGCGGGCGGGCGGCCGAGGGTGAGCGCGACCTTGCCGGGTCGGCCGCTGCCGCCGTGCGCGGCGTTGCCGCTGGGCGGGGCGATGCCGTACGCGGCCAGCTTCTGCCGGCCGGCCTCGGTGATCCAGTCGGTGGTCCAGGCCGGTGCCAGCTCGACCACCACCCGGGCGTCCGGCCGCACCGCGTGCGCCCGCGCGGTCACGTCCGACCGGATCGCCTCGGTGGCCGGGCAGCCGGAGTAGGTCGGGGTGAGCACCACCTCGGGCCGGCCGTCGGCGGCCCACCGGACGTCGCGCAGGATGCCGAGATCGGCAATGGTCAGCACCGGAATCTCCGGATCCGGCACCTCGGCGACGGCCGTCCGCAGCTCGGCCAGCCCGGTTCGTACGCCGGTGCTCACCAGGTCGCTCCGGGATGCGAGCGGTGCAGGTGCTGCAGTTCGGCCAGCAGGTAGCCGAAGCCCTGGGTGTGCAGACCGGACCGGCCGCCACCGGGCCGCCAGCCGTCGTCCGGGATGGTCAGGGTGGCCTCGGCCAGCAGCGGCTGCACCGTGCCCAGCCAGCCGTCGCGCAGCAGCGAGGGCAGCGGCCCGACGCCGCGGTCGGCGATCCGGCCGGACAGCTCGTCGTCGCCGAACAGCTCGTACGAGAACGGCCACACCGACTCCAGCGCGGCCTGCGCCCGCTGGTGGCTCAGCTCGGTGCCGTCGCCCAGCCGCAGCACCCAGCCGCCGGCGTGCTCGACGTGGTAGGCGACCTCCTTGACCGCCTTGCCGGCGATCGCGGCGAGCTGGCCGTCCACCGAGGATTCCAGCGTGCGGTACAGCTCGTACTGGTAGGCCGAGAACAGCAACTGCCGGACCATGGTCACCGCGAAGTCGCCGTTGTCCAGTTCGACCAGCTGGACGTTGGTGAACCGGCGTTCCTCGCGGCCGAAGGCGAGGTCGTCCTCGGACTTGCCGGAGTACGAGCCGCCGTAGCTCAGCAGCGAACGCGCCTGGCCGAGCAGGTCCAGCGCGATGTTGGCCAGCGCGACGTCCTCCTCGATCTCGTGCGAGTGCGCCGACCACTCGATCAGCCGCTGGGACAGGATCAGCGCGTCGTCGCCGAGCCGGATGGCGTACTCGGCGACATCGGCGCTCGGCGCCACCACGGCGGTCATGAGCCCACTCCGCACTTCACGGTGTTCGCTCCGCGCCTCGGCGCTTCGTGCCTGCGCTGCTCACTCACAGGTGCTCGACCCCGTCCGGAATCGTGTAGAAGGTCGGGTGCCGGTACGGCTTGTCGCCGGCCGGGGCGAAGAACGGGTCCTTCTCGTCCGGCGAGCTGGCCACGATGGCGGCCGACGGGACCACCCAGATCGAGACGCCCTCGCTGCGCCGGGTGTACAGGTCGCGGGCGTTCTGCAGGGCGAGGGTGGCGTCCGGGGCGTGCAGTGAGCCGACGTGCACGTGGTTGGTGCCGCGCACCGGGCGTACGAAAACTTCCCAGAGCGGCGTCGGGCTGGTCATCGCGTTTCGTCCTTATCCGGCAAGGTCTGCGGCCCGGTCGGCGTGCTTGGCGGCGTAGGCGGCGGCCGCCTCGCGCACCCAGGCCCCGTCCGCGTGTGCCTGCCGGCGGACCTGCACCCGCAGCCGGTTGCACGGCCCGTTGCCCTTGACCACCGCGATGAACTCGTCCCAGTCGATCTCGCCGTAGTCGTAGTGGCCGCGCTCGCCGTTCCACTTCAGGTCCGGATCCGGCAGGGTGAGCCCGAGCGCCTCGGCCTGCGGCACGCAGATGTCGACGAACCGCTGGCGCAGCTCGTCGTTGGAGAACCGCTTGATCCCCCAGGCCATCGACTGCGCCGAGTTGGGCGAGTCGTCGTCCGGCGGCCCGAACATCATCAGCGACGGCCACCACCACCGGTTCACCGCGTCCTGGGCCATCTCGTGCTGTTCCGGGGTGCCGTTGGACAGCGCCAGCAGCGACTCGAAGCCCTGCCGCTGGTGGAAGGACTCCTCCTTGCAGATTCGCACCATGGCCCGGGCGTACGGACCGTAGGAGCAGCGAGTGAGCGGCACCTGGTTGGTGATCGCGGCGCCGTCGACCAGCCATCCGATCGCGGCCACGTCGGCCCAGGTCGGCGTCGGGTAGTTGAAGATCGAGGAGTACTTCTGCTTGCCGGCGTGCAGCAGGTCGAGCATCTCCTCCCGGCCCATGCCCAGCGTCTCGGCCGCGGCGTACAGGTACAGCCCGTGACCGGCCTCGTCCTGCACCTTGGCCAGCAGGATCGCCTTGCGCCGCAGCGAGGGCGCCCGGGTGAGCCAGTTGCCCTCCGGCTGCATGCCGATGATCTCGGAGTGCGCGTGCTGGGCGATCTGGCGGATCAGGGACTTCCGATACGGGTCGGGCATCCAGTCCCGCGGCTCGACCTTCTGGTCGGCGCCGATCACCGCGTCGAAGTGGCTCTGCTCGTCCTCGCCGTGAGCACGGTCACGGGCGGCCGCCTCCTTCAATGCCCGTTCGGCCTGCTCCACCTGGTCGAGCAGGCTCTGCGCCCCCTCCGGCTGGGGTGACGGCGAGAGCGAAGAGGAGGGCGAAGGGGCGTGCGACGGCACGCCGTGCGCTGGCCCGGACACCAGGCCAGTGTTACACCTCCGCACACAATCGGCAAGGTTGTGTAACACGAGGCGTGGAGCGATCCTCGGAGGACCGTCAGACTCTC
>DASUAC010000112.1:0-3681 GCA_035763985.1 Jatrophihabitans sp.
CCGGCTGCACCGCTACCCAATCCGTGTGCTGGTCGAGGCGAGCGCAGGTGCTGTCCGCACAGAGGTGGAGGTACGCGGCAGCAGGAAGATCGTTACGCAGCACGTACGTGTTGTAGTTCATCGGGTCCGTCGGGTCCAGGGAGTGGCCGCCGGCCTCCGCGAGAGCTTCCAGACCCAGCAACGCGGCGAAGGCAAGCGCACCGCACAGCAGCAGCACCCTCGTCCATCGGGCGCGCGGCAGCAGTCGCCACCTTCGACGGCTCATCGTCCACCCCCTCGCATCGACCCGCCGGCCATCTTGCCGGAGCCCCTTCGACGGGAGGCGCCGGAGCGCCCATGGCCGGGCCGGCGGCGGGCTGCCACTAGGCTGCACAGCAACGTGCCTGGCGAGAGGAGAGGAGCATCCGGTGGCCCGCGTGGTGGTGGACGTCGTGTTGAAGCCGGAGATCCTGGATCCGCAGGGCCAGGCGATCCTGAACGCGCTCGGCCGGCTCGGCGTCGAGGGGGTTCGTTCGGTACGCCAGGGCAAGCACTTCGAGCTCGAGGTGGACGACGACGTCGACGAGGCCGAGCTGACCAAGCTCGCCGACACGCTGCTGGCCAACCCGGTGATCGAGGACTTCACCATCCACCGCTGACCGGCCACGCTGCTTTACGCGGGTCCGCCCCCTGTGTTGTGCCGGATCGGCCACCTCACCAGCCCTGCTGCGTCTTCCCGCGAAGCGCCTCCTGGAGGGCTAGCTCCGCCTCGCAGGCTACGAACAGTTCGGTCAGGGTATGTCCATCGCGTGGCTTGGCAGCGGCGGCGACACTAGCCTCGATGCCGTTGTGCCTGAGCGCCATCCGAAGGCGATCCGCCAATGCGTCGGCACTGCGCGCCGGGCAGTCCACCAGCACCATTCCGAGGCCGGACGAGCCCACGTAGCCAATCGCATCGACGCCAGCCTGTAGCCGCGCGATCTCAGCGGCGACTTCCGTGGCGGCTGAGTTGACCCGGAGGATGGCGACGACGGGCAACGCTGCCACAACCTCGGTGCCAGCAATCAGCCACGCCTCCCCGCTCATGGGTCGAGATGCGGGCTTGCCGGCTGCTCGCAGCTCGGTGCGGACGGCGTAGCGCTGAATGGCGATGGTCGCCGGCAATGACAGCCACATCATCGGCGCCTGGTGGTGCCGGAACAGCTCGATCTGGGCGAGCGCGATGAGCAGGGTGGCTGCCTCGTACTTGCACGTGCTCGGCTGCAGAAGAATGCGAATGACGCCCCCTTGTCCGACAGCCATCATCGCCGCACCGACCACAAGCGAGTTGACTATGACGTTGACGATCGCGCCTAGCGGCAGAGCCAGATCGAACGGCAGGGCCGACCCGATAATCGCTCGGGCCGCGAGAGCCGCGGGGACGACGGCAGCCGTGGTGTAAACATGCCGGTAAAGAATTGCCTTGCCAGCCAATTTGCGTGCCGGCCATTCGCCGATACCGCACGCCACAATTACGCCGACCATCAAAGGCGCCGGCAGGATGACTGCAGCGGCGAACGTCCATGAGGCCAGGAGGTTCCGGTAGCTCGCGGGCTCCACGCTGCACTGCAGCGCGTCCCGAGCCCGCTCAAAGCTGCGGGTCATGGTGGAGAGGTGATACTCAGGGTGGCAATGAACAGCGCCGAACTGAGTTCAGCCGTGCCTGGCATCGAACCCAGTCGTTGGAGAGGGATTAGCGCCGAGATATCGACTGCGAACACCAGCACGAGTGCAAGTCCCGGCAATTGCCAAATTTGCCAGACGGACGGCCTGACTATCACCGACTACCGCTCCAAGAGGACGAATTGGGTAAGGAGGTGCTGACCCATGCGTAACGCTGTCTGGCAGTAAGCCCAGGATGTGACAGACAGTACCGAGACAGGAGCTTTCTGCCACCCACATCTCGCGATATCCAGCAGGCCCCTGGCGCGATGCCAGGGGCCTGCTGGTGGGGTCACGAGACAGAAATGGTCGGTCGACCCACAAAGGGAGCCTGCCCCCATCCATTTTCCTCTGACAAGATCAGCGGCACGTCGTGCCGATGCGCAAGCGCAGCGGGAACCGGCCATCCGATATCACCGAGCAAATGCCGCGAGAAGTACTCCGGCCAGGACGAATACCGGCTCATCGAACCGGGCGGCAGGCGCTGAGACGGATGATCGCCGGTCCCCGATAACCTGTCAGCCGTGGCTGTGCGCATCGGTGTGGTGACCTTTCCGGGAAGCCTGGACGACCACGACGCAGTGCGGGCGGTACGGCTGGCCGGGGCCGAGCCGGTGCCGCTCTGGCACGGTGAGAAGTGGTTGTCCGACGTCCGCGCGGTGATCCTGCCCGGCGGCTTCTCCTACGGCGACTACCTGCGGTGCGGGGCGATCGCCCGGTTCTCCCCGGCGATGGAGTCGATCATCGACGGCGCCCGGCACGGGATGCCGGTGCTCGGCATCTGCAACGGGTTCCAGGTGCTGTGCGAGGCGCACCTGCTGCCGGGGGCGCTGATCCGCAACCGGTCGCAGAAGTTCGTCTGCCGGGACCAGGCCCTGCTGATCGAGAACGCCGACACCGCCTGGACCAGCGGTTACCAGCCGGGGCAACAGGTGGTGATCCCGGTCAAGAACGCCGAGGGCAGCTACGTCGCCGACCAGCGCACGCTGGACGAACTGGAGGCCGAGGGACGGGTGGTCGCCCGCTACTCGGGTGGCAACCCGAACGGCTCGCTGCGCAACATCGCGGGCATCTGCAACGCCGGCGGCAACGTGGTCGGCCTGATGCCGCACCCGGAGCATGCGACCGATCCGCTGACCGGGCCGGGCACCGACGGGCTGGCGTTCTTCACCTCGGTGCTGAGCACTCTGCTGGAAACCGCGTGACCGGCGTATCCGGCTACCAGCTCGACACGGTCGAGCTGGCGGCCAAGACGCCGAAGCAGGCCCAGCCGTTCGCCGAGCTGGGCCTGGCCGCCGACGAGTACCGCCGGATCGTCGAGATCCTGCAGCGCCGGCCGACCGGTTCGGAGCTGGCGATGTACTCGGTGATGTGGTCCGAGCACTGCTCCTACAAGTCGTCCAAGGTGCACCTGCGCCAGTTCGGTGAGAAGGTGCCGCCGCAGGCGAAGGACGTCCTGCTGGTCGGCATGGGAGAGAACGCTGGCGTGGTCGACGTCGGCAACGGGCTGGCGGTCACGTTCAAGATCGAGTCGCACAACCACCCGTCCTACGTCGAGCCGTACCAGGGTGCGGCCACCGGGGTGGGCGGCATCGTGCGGGACATCCTGACCATGGGCGCCCGGCCGGTGGCGGTGCTGGACTCGCTGCGGTTCGGGCCGGAGACCGCGCCGGACACCGCCCGGGTGCTGCCCGGCGTGGTGGCCGGCATCGGCGGGTACGGCAACTGCCTCGGGCTGCCCAACGTCGGCGGTGAGGTGGTCTTCGACCCCAGCTACCTGGCCAATCCGCTGGTGAACGCGCTGTGCGTGGGGGTGCTGCCGGCCGACGGCATCAAGCTGGCCAAGGCCGACGGCCCGGGCAACCTGGTGGTGCTGTTCGGTGCCCGTACCGGCGGCGACGGCATCGGCGGCGTCTCGGTGCTCGCCTCCGAGACCTTCGACGAGGGTGGCCCGACCAAGCGCCCCGCCGTGCAGGTCGGCGACCCGTTCGCCGAGACGGT
>DASUAC010000113.1:0-7297 GCA_035763985.1 Jatrophihabitans sp.
CGGATGGCGTACCGGCCGTTCACCACGGTGTGGGTGAGGTAAGCCTGCCCGGACGCGTTGACCGCCTGCAGCAGCGCCCGGCTGGCCTCGTCGCCGGCGGCCAGCGCGAAGGTGACCAGCGCGAGCGGGTGCGGCGCGAGCAGCTCGAACCGCGGATCGGCGGCCAGCCAGGACGCGAACTCCTCGGCCAGCGCGACGTGGCCGCGGATGTGGGCGGCCAGCCCGTCGGCGCCGTACCAGCGCAGCACCGCCCAGAGCTTCAGCGCGCGGAACCGGCGGCCGAGCGGCACCTGCCAGTCCCGGTAGTCGAACACCTCGCCGGACTCGGTGGCGGCATTGCGCAGGTATTCCGGCAGGATCGACAACGCTCCGATCAGCGCGGACCGGTCGGCCACCCAGAACGCGCTGCAGTCGAAGTTGGTGAGCAGCCACTTGTGCGGGTTCGTGCAGTAGGAATCGGCCTGTTCGACGCCGTCGTGGATCCAGCGGAACTCCTGGCAGACCGCGGCGACCCCGGCCCAGGCAGCGTCGACGTGCAACCAGGCGCCGTGCCGGTGGGCGAGTCCGGCGAGCTCACCCACCGGGTCGATGGCTCCGGTGCCGGTGGTGCCGACCGAGGCCACCACCAGCGCCGGGGTGTAGCCGTCGGCCACGTCCGCGGCCAGCAGTTCGGCCAGCCGATCCGGACGCGCCGCCTGGGTCGCCGGATCCACCTCCAGCTTGCGCAGCGCCGCCGAGCCGATACCGGCGATCCGGCAGGCCTTCTCCACCGAGGAGTGGGTCTGGCCGGAGGTGTAGACGGTGTACCGGCCGGCGGCCACCCCGGCGGTCTCGGTGGCGCCGCCGCTCACCCGGTGCAGCGCCGCCAGCAACGCGACCAGCGAGGCGTCCGAGGCGGAATGCTGGATGACCCCGCCGCCGCTGCTGTCCGAGCGGAACTCCGTGGGCAGCCCGAGCAGCCGGTTCAGCCAGTCCAGCATGTGGGTTTCCAGCTCGGTGGCCGCTGGCGAGGTCGCCCACAGCATGCCCTGCACACCCAGCCCGGAGGCCAGCAGGTCGCCGAGGATGGCCGGTCCGGTCGCGCTGGCCGGGAAGAACGCGAAGAACGACGGATGCTGCCAGTGCGTGATGCCGGGCAGGATCAGCCGGTCCAGGTCGGCCAGCAGCGTGCCGAGATCCTCGCCGGTGGCCGGCGGCTCGGCCGGCAGCGCCTGCCGGAGTTCGCCGGGGGTGGCCCGCGACAGCACCGGGAACGACTCGATCCGCGAGTAATAGTCGGCGATCCAGTCGATGACCTCGTGGCCGCGTTCCCGGAACTCCTCCGGAGTCATGTGCAGGCTCATGCCTCGAAACTATCGGCACCGCCGTGCGGAGGCTGCCCGGCCCCACGCGCGCCGGCCAGCTGGAGAACCCTGGTGACCGCCTGCGCCGGAGTCTCGGCGGTCTCGGTGACCAGGTCCCGATCGTGCAGCCGCCACCCGCCGATCCCCAGCACCGGCCGGCCGGCGCGGCGGGCCAGCGCGATCTCGCTCAGCGTGCCCCAGCTGCCGCCGATCGCCACCAGGCCGTCCGCGCAGCGAACCAGCAATCCGTTGCGCAACTCGCCGAGGCCGGTCGGCAGGCAGACGGTCAGCTCCGGGCTGCCGTCCGTACGACGGTCGCCGGGCAGTAGCCCGACGCTGACCCCGCCGCCGCGGGCGCAACCGGCCGCGGCGGCGGCCATCACGCCGGCCAGGCCGCCGGTCAGTACGACGGCGCCGGCCAGCGCGAGCCGGTAACCCACCTGCTCGGCGAGTTCCCGATCGGCCGGGCTCGCCTCGCTGCCCGGTCCCACCACCGCGATGTACATGGGCCTCCTACGATGCCGCGCATCGCAACGCTACGCCCCGCGGCGGATGGCCGGCGGCCTCGGCGTTAGACCGCGAGCCGATCCAGCTCCGACCGGGTTGCGGCACGTGTTCAACTGCGTGCCGGGGGCGTCGGAGCTGCCATTGACATCCCCGCATCGTAAGTGGTCTTCTCCTTGGCACCGATCACATCAGCCTGCATGACCGCAGAGATTTACCCGGCAAACGCAGGGAATTCTTTTACCCGCAAACGTCAAGGCGATCGGGCTCGGGCACGGTTGCGCGCCGCCGGACCCGGCCGGTCGCGTCCACTTCAACTCACAGCAAGAACGGCATTGACGAGAGAAGCGAGAGAGGCGAGAGCATGAATCTCACACGTACCGAGCTGGACGACACGCTGGCCGGCTGCCTGGAGGCGCAGTTCGAACGGGTGCCGATGATGCGGGAGTTCCACGCCGGTCGGTGGATGCACCGGGAGTACTACCTCCGGCACCTGGTGGAGACCGTGCTGCGCATTCGCCTCAACAACGAGGTGGACAGTTACGCCCTTTCCCGGGTCGGTTCCAGTGACGACCACCTGGCCGCCACCCTGGCGCAGTACCTGGCCGAGGAGTACGGCCACGAGCACATGTTCATGCGCGACATCAAGCAACTCGGCTGGACCGAGCAGCAGGTCAACGCCACCCGGCCGTTCCTGTCCACCGAGTTGCTCATGGGCTACCTGCAGCTGTCGGTGAACAAGGAGGGTCCGGCGCCCACCACCGTCTGGAACTACTTCGTCGAGTGGTACTCCGACCGGTACAACCAGATCATCACCGACCGGGCCCGGGTCGAGTACGGCGAGGACGCGCTGCGTGGTTCGCAGGCGCACCTGGACTACGACGAGGGCCACGACCACGACGAGCTGATGTGGAAGGTGGTCGACCGGGCGGTCAACAGGTGGAGCAACGCCGAGACCGCGCTGCGTTACGCCCGGGCCTACGTCAAGCTGGCCGGTGACTACTTCAACGAGCTCTACGAATCCACCGTGGCGGCACCGGCCGGCCAGGCATTCGCCGGCAGCTCGGTCCGGTAGCGCCGGCCGCGCCGCGACCAGCGCGATGCGGAAATCCGCTGTGATGAAAGCATTGTCCGGCAACGGATCGGACCGGAGGCAGTCCCACGTCCTGATCATCGAGCCGTCCTCGTCCGGCACCCAGCTCATCGCCGCGGTGTCCCGGCTGGGCCATCGGGCGCTGGTGCTGTCGCACAACGACGCCGACCGGACGGTCCCGCCGGCCGAGTTGGCGCGTTGGGGTGCGGAGCTGGTGGTGGTGGACACCAACGACCTGGCCGCGGTGCTGGCGTGCGCGAGCCGGCTCGCCGAGCAGCGCGACATCGTCGGCGTGCTGCCGGGCTTCGAGTACTACGTGCCGACCGCGGCCCTGCTCGCCGCTGAGTTCGGCCTGCCCGGGCTGGCGCCGGAGATCTGCCTTCGGGTCCGCGACAAGTTGCAGATGCGGCAGGCGCTGGCTGCGGCCGGAATCGCCGGGCCGGTGTTCCGGCCGGTCGCCGGCCGGGACGAACTCGCTGCGGTGGCCGGGCAGGTCGGCTTTCCGCTGGTGCTCAAACCGACCCAGTCGGCCGGCAGCATCCATGTGACGCTGGTGCACTCGCTGGCCGAACTGCGCGCGGCGTACGACGCCATCGTCACCGACGCCACCCTGGACTTCGGTGTCAGCCTGGGACCGGAGGCGCTGGTGGAGGAGTTCGTTGCAGGACCGGAGTTCAGTGTCGAGGGGTACGTCCGCAACGGGCGCACCGTCGTCGTCTCGATCACCGAGAAGCTGGTGTCCGAGCCGCCCGGGTTCATCGAACTCGGGCACACGGTGCCGGCCGCGCTCGACGCCGGCTGCCGGTGCGTCATCCGCGACTGGACCGCGGAGGTGGTGCGTGCGCTCGGCGTCGACTGCACCGTATTCCACCTGGAACTGCGACTGCGCGACGGCGTGCCCTATGTCATCGAGTTCGGCGCCCGGCTGGCCGGCGACGCCATTCCGCTGCTCATCGAGTTGAGCACCGGCGTGGACCTGGCCGACATCTTCGTCCGGCTGGCCACCGACCGGCCGATCGAGGACATCACTGCCCTGCCGACGGATTCGGCTCGCCAGGTGGCCGCGATCCGGTTCTTCTACGAGCCCGGGCTGGAGGTGATCAGCAGCGCGCCGGCGCCGGCCGAACTGCATGCGCTGCCCGCGGTGATCTCCGGCGAGGTCACCGCCGGGCCCGGTGATCGCCCGAATTGCTGGCTGGATTCTCGATCGCGGCTCGGCTGGGTGATGATGACCGGAGCCGATCGGCCGAGCGTCGACCGGTCCTGGAACGCGGTACGCCGGACGGTGCGGTTCACCTGATGAACGGGCCGCCGATCTTCCTGATCCTCAACCACCTGACCGACGAGTACGCCCGGTATGCCGACTACCTGGACGACGCGACCGCTCGGCTGTGGTTGATCACCACGAACGCCGAGGGGATGCCGGGCTTCCGGCCGCAGGACTACTACCGGGTCGATGTGGTGCCGGCGCTGACCTGGCCCGCGGTGCAGGCGGTGCTGGCCACCGACCGGGCGGCCACGGCAGCCGTCCAGCAGGTCGTCGCGGTGTCCGAGTACGACCTCGAACTCGGCGCCGTGGTGCGGGAACAGCTGGGCGTCAAGGGGTATTCGGTGGAGTACGTCCGCCGGTTCCGGGACAAGGCGTACAGCAAGGCGCTGGTGGCCGCCGGCGGTGTCCGGGTGCCGGACTGGCTGGCCGTCGACGCCGCGACCAGCGCCGAATCGCTCGAGGAACGCTGGCAATACCCGATCGTGGTCAAGCCGGTGTCCGGCGCGGCCAGTGCCGGCGTGACCGTGTGCCACAGCCGTCCGGAGTTGGCCGCCAAGCTGCGACGGCTGGCCCCCGGGCAGCAGTGGGAGGCCGAAACCTTCATCGGCGGGGCGCTCTACCACTGCGACGGTTACGTCGAGGACGGCGCGGTCCGGTTCCTGTCGCCGTCGAGATACCTGGGCAGCTGCACGGCCTTCAACGAGGGCCGGCCACTGGGGGCGGTCAGCGTCCAGCACACCGCCGAGGCGCCGATCCTCGCCGACGGGGCCGCCCGTTCGGTGCGGGCGCTGGGCCTGGAGAACGGCGTCTTCCACCTGGAGGCCTTCATCGACCGGGGCGAATTCGTGTTCCTCGAGATCGGCCATCGTCCGGGTGGCGGGGAGATCCTGCCGCTCGTCCACCGGCATGCCGGAGTGGATCTGATGTCGGCGGCCGTCCGGCTGTCCTGCGAGCTGCCCGCGCTACCGGCCGGCCAGTCGCCGCGGACGCCGGCGGGCAGCTACGGCTGGCTGATGTGCTCGGCGGTCGGGCGGCAGGGACGGCTGGTGCGCGGCATCACCGCCCGGGGCGAACTGCCGCCGGGCGTCCGGATCGCGCATGCCGCGTTTCCCGGCCAGCGGGTTCCGGCCGATCCCGAGTACGACTTCACCGGCATGTCGGCCCACATCTACGCCGGCACCGCCGCCGAGGCCGAGGCGACCATCCAGCGACTGATCGAGGTCGTCGAGATCCGGTACGACTAGCCCGGCAGCCCGACCGCCGTCCCGGCTGCGTGATGGGTTATGCCCAAAATGAGGCGTTGGCGAGATTCGCCTATGGGCCTGCCCGGGCGGCTCCGACGCGACCACCCGGCCCGCTGTGGCCGGGCCGGACGACGGTGCCCCCGGTGGGATTCGAACCCACACGCCTTTCGGCAACGGTTTTTGAGACCGCCATGTATGCCAGTTCCATCACAGGGGCGTCACGCCAGGGGGAGTCTAGCCGGATAGGCTTTGTCCCTGCGCCCGACCGGGCGCGGGCCCAGGCAGTCACCGCACGATTCAGCGAAGGTAGTGAGTTCAGGTGGTCGACCAGGACCCATCCGCCGAACCGGCAAGCCGGCCGCGGCGGGTGCTGATAGCCGAGGACGAGGCACTGATCCGGCTCGACCTGCGGGAGATGCTGCTCGAAGAGGGCTTCGAGGTGGTCGGCGAGGCCGCCGACGGTGAGAAGGCGGTCGAACTGGCCACCGAACTCAAACCGGACGTGGTCATCTGCGACGTGAAGATGCCGAAGATGGACGGCATCACCGCGGCCGGCCAGATCACCGGTGCCCGGATCGCGCCGGTGGTCATCCTGACCGCCTTCAGCCAGCGGGACCTGGTCGAGCGGGCCCGGGACGCCGGCGCGATGGCGTACCTGATCAAGCCCTTCCACAAGCGTGACCTGCTGCCGGCGATCGAGATGGCGACCAGCCGGTTCGCCGAGATCCGGGCGCTGGAGGAGGAGGTGACCGGCCTGCAGGAGCGGCTCGCCGCCCGCAAGCTGATCGAGCGCGCCAAGGGCGTGCTGATGGCCGAGCACCGGCTCTCCGAACCGGACGCATTCCGCTGGATCCAGCGGGCGGCGATGGACAAACGGACCACCATGCGGGCGGTGGCCGAGCTGGTCCTGACCGAGACCGGCCAGATGCAGCAAGGACGGTGAGCATACGCTCGGTGACCGGCTGAGTCGCCCACCGTGCACGGGATCGGCTCAAGGCTCCTTCGGTTAGGCCTGACTAGCCATGATTGCCCGGCCTCGGCGGCAAAGATTTGGTTACGACCTCCACACTCGACAGGCCGAGGCGTTCTGTGCGAAACAGCCTTCCACTATGGTCCGGCCAGAGATAATCACTCGACGACCGAACTACCGGTCGACTCCGTTGAGGGGGATTGGTGCGCAAGACTTCACTCAAGGTCGCCGTCGTAGCGGGCGTGGCGGCCGTGCTGGCACTCTCGGCCTGCTCTAACTCCAAGAACAACAACAACTCAAGCGGCCTGCCGGGCGGTGGCAGCAGCTCCGGCGGCAATAGCGGCAAGACCTACAAGATCGGCTTCGAGGGCCCGCTGTCCGGCGACAACGCCCAGCTCGGCATCAACGAGGAGAACGCGGTCGCGCTGGCGATCGAGCAGGCCAACGCCTCCGGCAACCTCGGCTTCAAGGTCGAGGAGTTCAAGTCCGACGACGTGGGCGACCCGGCCAAGGCACCGGCCGCTGCCACCCAGCTGCAGCAGGACAACGCCGTGGTCGGCGTCATCGGCCCGAGCTTCTCCGGCGCCACCAACGCGGTGGCGGCCTCCTACGACGCCGCCCACCTGGTGCTGATCAGCCCGTCCGCGACCAACCCGTCGCTGACCTCGAAGGGCTACAAGTCCTTCCACCGGGTCGTCCCGCCGGACTCGCTGGAGGGCAAGGAGGCCGGTGACTGGCTGGCCACCAAGTCCAAGAACGTCTTCGTGGTCGACGACCTGAGCGACTACGGCAAGGGCGCGGCGGACGCGGTGCAGCAGGAGCTGCAGGCCAAGGGCGTCAAGACCACCCGGCAGGGCGTGGACGCCAAGACCA
>DASUAC010000114.1:0-2631 GCA_035763985.1 Jatrophihabitans sp.
CGCCGGCGGCCTGGCTGGTGCTGGCCGAGGAGCTGAGCCGGGCCGGTGGCCGGCAGACCCGGCCGCCGGTCCGGGGCCGCCGGTCCGCCCCGCCCGGCCGCAGGCCCGTCCGGGGCCGGAGCAGGCTGCGAGAATGACGGACGTGACCGAGCCCTCTTCGTACCGGTCCGGCTTCTGCGCCTTCGTCGGCCGCCCCAATGCCGGCAAGTCGACGCTGACCAACGCCCTGGTCGGCAGCAAGGTGGTGATCACCAGCGACAAGCCGCAGACCACCCGCCGAGCGGTGCGCGGAGTTCTCACCCGGCCGGACGGGCAGCTGGTGATCGTGGACACCCCCGGCCTGCACCGGCCGCGCACGCTGCTCGGCCAGCGGCTGAACGACGTGGTGCAGGCGACCCTGGCTGAGGTGGACGTGGTCGGCTTCTGCCTGCCGGCCGACCAGCGGGTCGGCCCCGGCGATCGGTTCATCGCCGCGCAGCTGGCCGAGCTGGCCGCCCCGCTGGTCGGCATCGTCACCAAGACCGACCTGGTGTCCCGGGCCCGGGTGGCCGAGCAGCTGGTCGCGGTGCAGCAGCTGGCGAGCTTCGCCGAGATCGTGCCGGTCTCGGCCACCGCAGGCGAGCAGGTGGAGCTGCTGGCCGACCTGCTGGTCGGCCGGCTGCCGGAGGGGCCGCAGCTCTATCCGGCCGATGCGACCACCGACGACGACGTCGAATCGCGGGTTGCCGAGCTGATCCGGGAGGCGGCGCTGGCCGACGTCCGGGACGAGCTGCCGCACTCGATCGCGGTGACCGTGCAGGAGATGCTGCCGCGCGAGGTGCCGGCCGGCCGGCCGCCGCTGACCGATGTCTTCGCCACCGTGCACCTGGAACGGGCCAGTCAGAAACCGATCCTGCTCGGCGCCGGCGGCTCCTGGCTCAAGCGGATCGGCACCGAGGCCCGGCAGGGCATCGAGCAGCTGCTCGGCCGGCGGGTCTACCTCCAGCTGCACGTCTCGATCCTCGGCGAATGGCAGCGGGATCCGAAGAAACTCGATCGCCTCGGTTTCTGAGGCTCGCCTAGGCTGGCACTTCCGGGCCTGGCGGGTGGATCGTCCCCCGGATCGAACGAGCAGGGGGTTGGCATGCTGAGCCGGTACCGCGCGGCCTACGCGCGGCCCGGGGCGCCGGCGTTCTCGGCGGCCGGCTTCGTGGCCCGGTTCGCCGTCGCGATCTATCCGATCGGGCTGGTGCTGATCGTCTCGGCCCGTACCCACACCTTCGGTTTCGCCGGCGTGGTCAGCGGTTGTTACGTGCTCGGCGGGGCAGTGGCCGGCCCGATCGGCGGACGGCTGGTGGACCGGTTCGGCCAGCGGCCGGTGCTGTTGCGTTTCGCGTTGGCGCATCTGGTCTTCGTGCTCTGCTTCGCGGTGCTCAGCACGGTCCGGGCACCGCTCTGGACGCTGCTGCCGCCGGCGATCGGGATGGGGGCCAGTTTTCTCAGCATCAGCGCGCTGGTCCGGGCCCGCTGGTCCTACGTGTGGGCCGACGCGCCGGTGCAGCGCTCGACCGCGTATTCCATCGAGTCGGCCCTGGACGAGCTGGTGTTCATCCTGGGCCCGCTGGTGGCCAGCCTGCTGGCGACCCAGCTGCCGGGTCTGGTCACGCTGAGCGTGGCGGTGGCGCTGATCCTGCTGGGGTCCGGCTGGCTGGCCGCGCAGCCGAGGACCGAGCCGCCGGTACGGCCGCCCGAGCACGGTGGCCGGCACCGGTTCGCGCTGGCCGTCCGGGGGATGCAGCTGATTTGCTGGGCGATGGTGTTCATGGGCGCGGTGTTCGGCGGCGCCGAGGTCACCATGGTGGCCTTCTGCGGCCAGCACGGGCAGCGCAGCGACTCCGGCTGGGTGGTGGCCTGCTTCGCCGCGGGCAGCATGGTGGCCGGCATCGGCTACGGTGCCCGGCACTGGCGTACCCCGCTGCTGCGCCGGTTCGTCGGTAGCGCCGCGGTGTTCGGGGTGTTGCCGCTGCTGTACCTGGCCGCGACCGACGTGCGGTCGCTCGCGGCGTACACGTTCGTCATCGGGCTCGGCATCGCGCCCACCCTGATCGGCTGCTTCAGCCTGGTCGACGAGCTGGTGCCGGCCGGTTCGCTGACCGAGGGCCTGACCTGGGTGATCACCGGGCTGTCGGTCGGCTACGGAGCCGGTGCCGCGCTGGTGGGCGGCATCGCCGACCGGTACGGGGCGCACGCCGCGTTCGGAGTGCCGATCGGCTGCTCGATGCTGGCGGCCGGCTTCGCGATCGCGCTGGCGGTCCGGATGCGGCAGCCGGTGTCGGCCGCGGTGGCCGAGGCCGGCGTGGCCGGGTGACCGCCGGGCATGACCGCGGGTCCCGGCCGCCGGTCGCCGGGCATGACCGCGGGTCCCGGCCGCCGGTCGCCGGGCCACCGAGTGACCGGGTGGCGGTGCCCGAGGCGGTCCGGGTGCTGGCCGGCGGGGAACCGATCCGGCCGGTGTGGCGCAACGAGCGGGGCGGGCTGACCTTCGCGGTCGGCCGCAGCCGGTACGTCAAATGGACGCCGGCCGGCAGCGGCATCGACCTCGGCCGGGAGTCGGCCAGGCTGGGCTGGGCGGCGCGATTCGTGCCGGTGCCG
>DASUAC010000115.1:0-7486 GCA_035763985.1 Jatrophihabitans sp.
AGGTGGGTCAGCCCGGCCGACTGCTGCGGCTTGTGCGGATCGAGCAGCTGGACGAAGGCCAGCCGGGCCAGCAGCGTGATCAGCAGCGAACCGACCAGCAGCCGGAGTACGGCCAGCCGCCGGCGCTGGGCGGCCGAGACGCCGGTCGTCGCCGGCCGGCCGAGGTCAAGCAGCGACACCGGACCGCCCTCCGCCCGGTGGTTCGGCGCCGGCCGGGATCCGGGCCAGCACGGTGGCCCTCGGCCGCGGCGCCCGGACGCCCTGCGCGCGCAGCAGCCGGCGGACCAGCGGCACCAGCAGCAGGCCGAGCAGCGCCTCGGTGAGCGCCACCGGCGGCAGGCTCAGCACGGTGGCCCGCAGGCTGGCCGCGTGCGAGCCGAGGATGGCCAGCAGCAGGCCGCTGGCGGCGCAGCTGCCGGTACCGATGGCGGCGGCCAGCGCCGCCGTACCGCGGGTGCGGTAACCGCGCTGGACGGCCAGCCCGCCCAGCTTGCCGGCCACCAGCCCGGCGCCGAGCAGGCACAGCGCCTGCACCCCGGCCGGCTGGTCGGAACCCAGGTCGGCCAGCAGCCCGGTGCAGAAGCCGAGGCCGATGCCGACGCCCGGCCCGGCGTAGCAGGCCACCACGATCACCAGCAGCGCAGGCAGCGAGACCGGCACCGGGAACGCCAGCGGCGCGATCAGGCTGGCCTGCAACAGCAGCGCGGTGATCAGCCCGGCGGCCGCGGCGGCCAGCCGGGAGACGCCCATCATCGGCCGGCTCCGGGGCTGAGCGGGGCCCGGGCGGTGGCGCGCGGCGTCACCAGCACGATGCCGACCACATCCAGGGTGCGCAGCGCGGCGGCCGGGCGCAGCTGCGCGGTGACCAGCCCGTCCGCGCCGACGTGCACCGAGGTCACCGTGCCGACCGGCAGCCCGGCTGCGTAGGTGGTCTTGCCGGACGGGCCGGTGAGCAGCACGTCGCCGGCCCGCACGTCCGGCTGGTCGTCCAGCGGACTGGCCGACAGCCCCGCGCTGCCCCGGCCGGTGACCAGCAGCAGCTGCCCGGACCGGCGGTCCCGCCCGCCGACCCCGCTGGCGGGGTCGGCGGCCAGCAGCACCACGGCGCTGGTGGCGTACACCTGCACCACCCGGCCGACCAGGCCGGCGCCGTCGGTGACGGTCTGGCCGGTACGCACCCGGTCGCGGCTGCCCACGTCCACGGTGACCGTCCACTGGAAGCCGGCGCCCGGGCTGGTGGCGATCACCCGGGCCGCCAGGATCTGCCAGTTCGCCGAGTCGGCCTGCAGCTGCAGCGCGGCCAGCTTGGCGGCGGTCGCCCGGTCCAGTTGGGCAGCGGTCAGCCGGCGTTGCAGGTCGAGGTTCTGCTTGCTGAGCTGGGCAATCCGCTGCCGGTTACCGGCCACCTGCGGCACGCCCTGCACGAACCGCCGGACCGGGCCGAGGACCGCGTCGGTGCCCCGGTACAGCGAACCCAGCGTGCCGGTCACCCCGCCCCGGGCGCCGCTCAGCGACCCGCCGGCGAAGTCCAGGCTGATGAACAGCAGCGCCAGCACTGCGAGCACGGTGGCCGACAGCTGCTGGCGCCGGGTGAGCGTGCGCATCCGCTACCGGCGGTGTCCGTCAACGACCACCCGGTGCAGCGACTCGAACTGTTCCACCACGGTCGCGGTGCCGAGCACCACCGAGTCCAGCGGACGCTCGGCGACCAGCACCGGGATGCCGATGTCGTGCTGCAACCGGGCGTCCAGGCCGCGCAGCAGCGCGCCGCCGCCGGTCAGCACGATGCCGCGGCCGACCAGGTCGCCTGCCAGCTCCGGTGGGCAGCGGTCCAGGGTGGCCCGGACCGCGGCCGAGATCCGGCCGATCGGGCCGCTCATCGCGTGCCGGAGTTCCTCGGCGGACACGGTGACGTTGCGGGGCAGGCCGGTGGCGATGTCCCGTCCCCGGATCTCGGCGCGCATCGGCCCGGCGATCGGGAAGGCCGAGCCGATCGAGATCTTCAGCTCCTCGGCGGTGCGTTCGCCGATCAGCATTGAGAACTCGGCCCGGACGTGGTCCACGATGGCCCGGTCCATGGCGTCGCCGGCCACCCGCAGGCTGGTGCTGGCCACGATGCCGGCCAGCGCGATCACCGCCACCTCGGTGGTGCCGCCGCCGACGTCCACCACCATCGAGCCGGATGCCTGGCTGACCGGCAGCCCGGCGCCGATCGCGGCCGCCATCGGCTCGGAGATGATGTGCACCCGGCGGGCACCGGCGGCGTAGGCCGATTCGGACACCGCGCGCTGCTCGACCGAGGTGATGCCGCTGGGCACGCAGATCACCACCCGGGGCCCGGCGAAGGCCCGGCGCCCGGTCACCTTGCGGACGAAGTAGCGCAGCATCTCGGCGGTGATGTCGTAGTCGGCGATCACCCCGTCCTGCAGCGGCCGGACCGCGCGGATGTGGCCCGGCGTACGGCCGATCATCCGCTTGGCCTCGGCACCGACCGCGACCACGCTGCGGGTGGTGGTGTCGATCGCGACCACCGACGGCTCGTTCAGCAGGATGCCGCGGCCCCGTGCGTAGACGAGGGTGTTGGCGGTGCCCAGGTCGACCGCGAGGTCACCGCCGAGCAGATCGCCACCCAGCAGCGACATCGGGGTGAAGGCCATGGCCGGCTACCTCTGCGTTGCGTACGAACCTTGCGGAACCGGCTGTGACCAGTGTGACTGATGTGACCGGGCATCATGATCGTAGGTGCGGAGGTAGACAAAACCGGGTTGCGACTCGCGCGGGTACGTCACTGCGCGTGGTCGATTTCTGCCGCGAGAGCTACAGGTTCGGGAACCAGAGGCCGATCTCGCGGGCGGCCGACTCGAGCGAGTCCGAGCCGTGCACCAGGTTCTGCTGCACCGGCGATCCCCAGTCCCGGCCGAAGTCACCGCGGATGGTGCCGGGCAACGCGGCGGTCGGATCGGTGGCGCCGGCCAGCGCCCGGAAGCCCTCGATCACCCGGTGCCCCTCGACCACCGCCGCCACCACCGGGCCGGACGACATGAACTCCACCAGCGGCTGGTAGAACGGTTTGCCCTGGTGCTCGGCGTAATGCTCGCTGAGCAGTTCGGCGGTCACCCGGCGCTGGTCCAGCGCGACGATCCGGTAGCCCTTGCGCTCCACCCGGGCCAGGATCTCGCCGGTCAGGTTGCGGGCCACCCCGTCCGGCTTGATCAGTACCAGGCTGCGTTGCACGTCGGTCACCCGGCCACCCTATCGAGCGGCTGGATGGTCAGGAGATCAGCATCCGCCAGCCGGACGGGGTGCCGAGCAACTGGTGCCGGGTCCGCAACAGGTAGCACCAGAGCAGCAGGAAGAACACCACCACGATGGCCAGCACCGGGATCAGCAGCACGGTGGCGGCCACCAGCAGTTGCAGCGCCGAGCCGGCCCCGATCCCCCAGCGCCGGCGCAGCAGGAAGCCGCAGGCCACCAGCAGCACCGCCAGCCCGATCAGCAGCACCGTCTTGGTGGCGTCCAGGCCGGTCGAGGTCTGCGCGATGGCACGCGGTACGAGCAGCACCACGAACGCCTCCAGGCAGAGCAGCCCGGCCGCCCCGCCCCGGGTGGCCCGGTCGGCCCGGCGCAACCGCTCGGCGTCGTCCGGCTGCGTTACGTCGTCCGGCTGGGTTACGTCGTCGTCCGGCAGGCCCGCGTCGTCCGGCGGCTCGGTTTCGTCCGGCGGCAGAACCGGATCGGGTTCGGACATCAGCGGTTTCCGGCGAGCAACGTCCGGGCCTCGCCGGCGGTGACCACCGAACCGGTGACCAGCACGCCGGAGCCGGCCAGCAGCCCGTCGGCGCTCTCCTCGGCCAGCCGGACGGCCGCCTCCAGCGCGTCGTCCAGCCGGGGCTCCACGGTGACCCGGTCGGCGCCGAACACCTCGACCGCCAGCGCGGCCAGCTCGTCGACGTCCAGCGCTCGCGGCGAGGAGTTCTGGCTGACCACCACCTCGTCCAGCGCCGGTTCCAGGATCGCCAGCGAGCCCTCGACGTCCTTGCCGGCCAGCATCGCCACCACCCCGACCAGCCGGCGGAAGTCGAAGCCCTCGGCCAGCGCCTGCACGGTGGCGGTCATCCCGGCCGGGTTGTGGCTGGCGTCCACCAGCACCGTCGGCGCGGACCGGACCGCTTCCAGCCGGCCCGGCGAGGACGCCTGCGCGAACGCGGCCCGGACGACCTCGATGTCCAGCGGGCCGCTCTGCGCGCCGGCGCCGAAGAACGCCTCGACCGCGGCCAGCGCGCACACGGCGTTCTGCGCCTGGTACCCGCCGTGCAGCGGGAGGAACACCTGCTCGTACACCCCGCCCAACCCCTGCAGCGTGAGCAGTTGGCCGCCGACCGCCAGCGACCGGTCCAGCACCCCGAACTCCAGCCCCTCCCGGGCCACCGAGGCACCCACCTCGGCCGCCCGGCGCAGCAACTCGGCGGCCGCCTCGGCCGGTTGCGCGGCCAGCACCGCCACCGCGCCGGCATGCACGATGCCGGCCTTCTCCTGCGCGATCTGGGCCAGCGTGTCGCCGAGGTACTCGGTGTGGTCCAGCCCGATCGGGGTCACCACGGCCACCTCGGCATCCAGCACGTTGGTGGCGTCCCAGGTGCCGCCCATGCCCACCTCGACCACCGCCACGTCCACCGGCGCGTCGGCGAAGACCGCGAACGCCAGCCCGGTGATCGTCTCGAAGAACGTCAGCGGAATGTCGGAGCCGGCATCCACCAGTTCCAGGTACGGCGCGATCTCGGCGTAGCTGTCGGCGAAAACCCCGTCGCCGATCGGCTCGCCGTCCAGCACGATCCGCTCGGTCATGCTGACCAGGTGCGGGCTGGTGTAGCGGCCGGTACGCAGGCCGAAGCCGCGCAGCAGCTCATCGATCATCCGGGCGGTGGAGGTCTTGCCGTTCGTCCCGGTCAGGTGGATCGCCCGGTAGCTGCGCTGTGGCTGGCCGAGCAGGTCCAGCAGCCGGAGGATCCGGTCCCGGGACGGGCTGATCTTGGCCTCGCCCCAGCGGGCCAGCAGCGCCGCCTCGGCCTGCTGCCGCCGCCGGGCGTCCTGCTGCCGCCGGCTGTCGGCGGGCCCGGTCATCGGGCCGGCAGCGCGGCCAGCGCCTCGGCGATCCGGCTCAGTTCGGCCGACGCCTTGGCGTTGCGGTCCCGGATCGAGCTGACCACCTCCGGCTTGGCGTTGGCCAGGAAGTTCTCGTTTGCCAGCTTCTTGGCCGTCTGGTCCAGCTCCTTCTGCGCCGCCGCCTGGTCCCGGGCCAGCCGGGCCCGCTCGGCCTCGACGTCGATCGCGGTGGAGAGATCCAGTTCGATCCGCACGCCGCTCGCGGTGGCCAGCGCGGCGGTCGGGGCAAACTCAGGCCCTGGCTCGGTCAGCCGGAGCAGCGTCCGGATCTCGGTCTGATGAGCCGCCAGCCCGGTGAACCGGGCCGGGATCCGCTGCCCCGGCCGGACGCCCTGTTCGCTGCGGAACCGGCGCACCTCCAGCACGATCGCCTGCAGTTGGGCGATCTCGGCCTCGGCGGCCTTGTCGATCCGGGCCTCGTCGGCCACCGGCCAGGGCGCGATCACGACGGACTCGGCTCGAGCCAGCTCGGTCCACAGCGCCTCGGTGACGTACGGGGCGATCGGGTGCAGCAGCCGGAGCAGCCCGTCCAGCACCTCGCCGAGCACCCGGCGGGTGGTGGCCGCGGTGCGCTCGTCGGCCAGCGAGACCTTGGCCAGCTCCAGGTACCAGTCGCACACCTCGTCCCAGGCGAAGTGGTAGAGCAGGTCGGCGATCTTGGCGAACTGGTAGTCGGCCTCGTAGAGCCGGTCGACCTCCGCGATCACCTCCTGCAGCCGGGACACGATCCAGGCGTCCGGCCCGGTCAGTCCGGCCGGCAGTTCGCCTTCCACCGTGGCGCCGTTGAGCAGCGCGAACCGGGTGGCGTTCCACAGCTTGTTGCAGAAGTTGCGCGCCCCGGCGACGTTGTCCTCCGAGACCGGCACGTCGGCGCCCGGGTTGGCACCCCAGGCGAAGGTGAACCGCAAGGCGTCGGTGCCGTAGGCATCCATCCAGGCCAGCGGATCCACCGAATTGCCTTTGGACTTCGACATCTTCTTGCCGTGCCGGTCGCGCACCATGCCGTGCAACATGAAGGTCCGGAACGGCACCGAGTCCGCCGGCCCGCGATCGGCCGTGGCGTACAGGCCGAACATCATCATCCGGACCACCCAGAAGAACAGGATGTCGTACCCGGTGATCAGCAGCGTGGTCGGGTAGTAGCGCTGCAGGTCGGCGGTCTGCTCCGGCCAGCCGAGCGTGCCGAACGGCCACAGCGCCGAGGAGAACCAGGTGTCGAGCACGTCCGGGTCCTGCACCCAGTCGGCCGGTGGCTGCTCGTCCGGGCCGAAGCAGGCCATCTCGCCGGACGGCGAGTACCAGACCGGGATCCGGTGCCCCCACCACAGCTGCCGGCTGATGCACCAGTCGTGCAGGTTGTCCACCCAGCCGAAGTACCGGCCGGTCAGCTCCGGCGGGCTCACCCGCACCCGGCCGTCCCGCACCGCCGCGCCGGCCGCCTCGGCCAGCGGGCCGACCCGGACGAACCACTGCAGCGACAGCCGCGGCTCGATCGGCTCACCGGAGCGCTCGGAATGGCCCACCATGTGCAGGTACGGCCGCCGCTCGGCCACGATCCGGCCCTGCTCGGCCAGCCGCTCGCGGACCGCCGTGCGCGCTTCGAACCGGTCCAGGCCGTCGAACTCGGTGCCGGTGCCGGTGATCCGGCCCTGCTCGTCCATGATCGACAGCATCGGCAGCTGGTGCCGCTGGGCGATGGCGAAGTCGTTCGGGTCGTGCCCGGGGGTGACCTTCACCGCCCCGGTGCCGAACTCCGGATCGACATGTTCGTCGGCGATGATCGGGATGCTGCGTCCGGTCAGCGGCAACTCCACCTGCCGGCCGATCAGGTGCCGGTACCGCTCGTCGTCCGGGTGCACCGCGACCGCGGTGTCGCCGAGCATGGTCTCCACCCGGGTGGTGGCCACCACGATGGACTCACCGTCGGCTGGATCCGCTGCGCCGTACCGCATCGAGATCAGCTCACCGGAGACCTCGCGGTGGTCCACCTCGGCGTCGGACAGCACCGACCGCAGCTCCGGCGACCAGTTCACCAGCCGCTCGGCCCGGTAGATCAGCCCGTCGTCGTAGAGCTTCTTGAACATGGTCCGGACGGCGCGGGACATCCCCTCGTCCATGGTGAACCGCTCCCGGGACCAGTCCACGCTGTCGCCGAGCCGGCGCATCTGGGCCAGGATCGCCCCGCCGTGCTCGTTCTTCCACTGCCAGACCCGGTTCAGGAACTCGTCCCGGCCGAGCTCGCGCCGGCTGGTGCCCTCGGCGGCCAACTGCCGTTCGACCAGCGCGTGCACCGCGATGCTGGCGTGGTCCATGCCGGGTAGCC
>DASUAC010000116.1:0-5847 GCA_035763985.1 Jatrophihabitans sp.
GGCCACCGAAGAGCAGGCCGAGCCCGGTCACCAACATGGTCTTGCCGGCCCCGGTCTCGCCGGTCACGACGGTCAGCCCCGGGTCGAACTCCAGTACCGCATCGGAGATGACCCCGAGGCCGGAAATCCGGATCTCCTCCAGCATGGCCGGGCTATTCCTCCGACTCCTCCATCGGGCCGCGCTCCCGCCAGCTGCGCACCGGCAGCTGGAACTTGGCGACCAGCCGCTCACCGAACGGCACCGGATGCGGGCGGGCGATCGAGATCAGCCGATCGGCCCGCTCGATGACCAGGGTGCTGCGGCCGGGCAGCTCATGGGTGCGCCGGCCGTCGCAGTTGAGCACGCCGGTGAGTTCGTCGCCGAGAAGCTCGATGCCGACCTGCGAACTCGGGGCGATCACCAGTGGCCGTTGGAACAGCGCGTACGCGGCGTTGGGTACCAGCAGCATCGCTTCCACGTTCGGCCAGACCACCGGCCCGCCGACCGAGAACGCGTACGCGGTGGAGCCGGTGGGAGTGGCGCAGATGACGCCGTCACAGCCGAATCGCAACAGCGGCCGCTCGTCCACCGAGACGGCGACCTCGAGCAGCTTCTCCCGCGAGGTCTTCTCCACCGAAACCTCGTTCATCGCCCAGTCCTCGGCGATCACCTCGCCGCGGTAGTTCGCGCTGACCCGCAGGGTGAAGCGCTGCTCCACCTCGTACGCGCCGTCCACGATCGCGGTGACCGTGGCGTCCAGGGCGTCCACCTCGCTCTCGGCGAGGAAGCCGACGTGCCCCAGGTTCACTCCGAGCAGCGGCACTCCGGCCGGACGGGCGTCCTCGGCGGCACGCAACACGGTGCCGTCGCCGCCGAGCACGAGTGCCACCTCGGTGCCCTTGGCACCGTCCGGCCCTTCGATGATGGTGACGTTGCCGAGTCCGGCGCCGCCGATGTCGCGGACCAGTTCGGCTGCCTCAGCGGCCCGGATGCGCACCTCGATGCCGGCCTCGTTGAGTCGCCGGATCACTCCCCGGGCGAGCTGCCGGATGTCGGCCCGGCCGCAGTGCACGACCAGCAGGACCGATCTCATGCCCGTCCTCCGTCCGCACCGGTCACCGCGGCGAGGAGATCCGGATCCAGCTCCGGGGCGTCCTGACGCAGCCAGAGGAAGAACTCGATGTTGCCGCTCGGCCCGGGCAACGGGCTGCGCACCAGCCCGGCAGTTCCCCAGCCGAGTCGGCCAGCCGCTTCGGCCACCTGCCGCACCGCGTCGGCGTGCGCCTGCGGATCCCGCACCACGCCGCCCTTACCGAGGCGGTCGCGTCCTACCTCGAACTGCGGCTTCACCATCGGTATCAGGTCGTCGGTGGTGCACTCGGTCAGCGCCGGCAACACCAATTCCAGCGGAATGAAAGACAGATCCGCGACGGTCAAGCTGACCGGCCCACCGATCCGGTCGGGGGTGAGCGTGCGCACGTTGGTACGGTCGTGCACCTCGACCCGCGGATCCGAGCGCAGCGACCAGGCCAGTTGCCCGTAGCCGACGTCGACCGCGATCACCCGGTCGGCACCGCGACGCAGCAGTACGTCGGTGAAACCGCCGGTGGACGCGCCGGCGTCCAGGCATCGCCGACCGGCGACGGACAGCCCGGTGAAGTGATCGAGCGCGCCGAGAAGCTTGCGTGCGCCGCGAGACGCCCAGCCCGGGTCCTCGGCGTCGGCGATCACCCGGATCGGGGTGTCCTGCTCGACCCCGGTGGCCGCCTTGGTGGCCGTGGTGCCGCGCACCTGGACGCGGCCGGCAGTGATCAGCTCGGCTGCCTGTTCGCGGGACCGAGCGAGCCGGCGCCGAACCAGCTCGGCATCCAGCCGTAACCGGCGCACCATCGCGGTCAGGTTCGGTCCAACTCGCTGAGCGCGGCGTGTAGTTGGCCGTGCAGGATGGCCAATTGCTCGGCGAATTCCTTCAGCGGGATCGTGTCGAGGTCTTCGGCACTGCGCAGGCCGGCAGCCGCCGACTCCAGCCGCGCCACCACATCCCTGGGCTGCGCGACAGCTCCCCGCTGCGCCGCGGCGTCGCCGGACCCGGGCACCGTCCCGGCGGCTGGCACCGTCCCGGCGGCTGGCACCACGGCGGCGGTCGGCTGAGGATCGGTCACGGCTGCCAGGCTACCGTCCGACCCCGACCAGATCGCGGCAACGCTCCACAGCTCAACCGGTTAATTCGAAATTCTGCAGGGCCTTGTTCGATTTCTCGTCCTCGGCACGAAGTCCGGCAACCGTCCGGCCGGCATCCGCTGCCTGCCAGGCCGCCGCCGCCAGTGCCCGCAGGCCGTCCAGCTCGTCGGTGACTCCGGCCAGCAGCAGCGCTTCGCCGTCCGGACGAACGACTGCCGTGCCACAGCGGACCTCCGCTGCCTCGACCGTCACCTCCGGATGCGGCTGCAGCAGCGCGGCAAGGTCGCGGCCGAGGTAGTCCGGCCGGTGTTCCGGCGGGGCGGCGAGCAGCATGGCCGCATTGGTTACTCCGGTGAGCACCAGCAGGGACGGACAGCCGACCCGGGTGGCGCCCTCGACGTCGGTGTCCAGCCGGTCGCCCACCACGATGGGAGCCTTGGCGCCGGACCGCTCGACGCTCTCGGCATGCATCGCCGGGTCGGGCTTGCCGGTGGCCGCGACCGGCGGATGGCCGACGGCATGCTGCAGCGCGGCCACCAGGGCTCCGTTGCCGGGCAGCGGACCGCGCGGCGACGGCACGGTGGCGTCCAGGTTGGTGGCCAGCCAGGTCGCGCCGTGCCGCATCGCTACCGCGGCCTCGGCAAGGTCTCGCCAGCTGATGTCGGGAAAGAAGCCCTGCACCACGGCGACCGGCCGGTCGCCTGCGCTGAACACCGGACGCAGACCGCGCTCGGACACCGCATCGATCAGTCCGGTGGCGCCGAGTACCAGCACCGGCGAACCGGCGGGCAGCCGATCGGCCAGGTAATGCGCGGCGGCCTGCGCCGAGGTGACCACCTCGACGGGGTCAGCCGGTACACCGACCCGGCGCAGCAGCGCCGCGACCTCATCCGGGGTTCGGGAAGCATTGTTCGTGACGAACGCCAGCCGCATGCCGCGCTCGCGGGCTGCCGCGAGCGCCTCCGCCGCTCCGGGCACCGGTTGCTCAGCCAGGTAGACCACGCCGTCCAGGTCGAGCAACGCCACGTCGTAGCGCTCGGCCAAGCTCTGCGACGAGCCGAGCAACGTCGTTTCCCGGGTACGCGCGGTCATCGGCCGGTCCGGTGCCGTTGCCAGCCCCGCGTCACGCGCTGACGCACCGGCGCACACCGAAACCTCGCCATACCGCCGCTTCCCGGCGATGGGCTACAACAGGGCCGCGGCCCGATCTGCCGCATCCGTCACCTCGTCATGATCGACCGTGGCCGCCGCGCCGAACCAGCGGATCGCTTCCTCGATCCGGCCGGCAGCCTCCAGCGCGTCAGCGTAGGCATACCAGAGGCGGGCACTGCCCGGCCTGGGGTGCTCGGTATCCAGGCCGCCCCGCTCCAGTACGGCGAGTGCCGCGTCGAGTTGGCCGAGGTCGCGCCGGGCTCCGGCGACCACGATGAGCAGCTCGGCACGGGTGGCAGCGTCCAGCTTGCCGACAGCTGGGTCGTCGAGCGCCTTCAGCGCCCGTTCGGGCCGACCCAGCGCACGCTCGGCGTCGGCCATCACCGCGATGCTGCTGGGGTCACCGGAGATCCGGCGGGCAGCACGCAGCTCGGCCAACGCCTCGGCCCACTCCCCCGCGTGATACGCCGCCAGCCCGGTAGCCTCACGCACCGCCGCGATCCGGGCGCCACGGTTGCGGGCGGCCCGGGCATGTTCCAGCGCCTGCCTGGGGTCGGTCTCGATCAGCCGGCCGGCGGCTACCAGATGACCGGCCACGTACTCGGCAGCTGCCTTGTCGAGCGAGCGCAGTTCGCTGCGCACCGACGGCTCCAGCTGCCGCGGATCGGCGTCGGCCGGAATGCGCGGCTCCGCGGCCCGGCTCGGCCGAGAACCCCGGGTCGTCTCGTAGTCCGTATCAGCCGGGCGTACCCGGTCGAACTCATCCGGCCGTCGACGGCCCGCACCGCGGTCGCTGCCGCGGCCACGTCCGATGCCGGCCTCGGCGTCCCACGAGCGGTGGGCTGGACGATCGTCTGCGCCCCGCGAGCGGCGGCCCGGGCGATCGCCTGCGCCCCGCCGGTCGCCGCCGGCAGGCTCCCACCAATTGCCGGTGGTGGACGATTCGGCGAACCGGCGTGGGCCGCGAGCTCGCTGCCGCGATGCCGGATCACCCTGATCCGCCCTGGCAGCACGCCCTGCCATGGCGCCGCGCGAACCGCCCCCACGACGTTCCGCCGCACCGCCGCGAGAACCGGCCCGTTCCGGCGCATCGCCACGCGCCTCGGTCCGGTACCGAGGCCGGTCCGCATGACCATGTGTTTCAGCTGCCGGGCGGGTTTCACGGCGCTCCCGGATCTCGTACCGACCGCGCGATTCCCCCTGCGACCGTGCGTCGCGCCGGCCAGGTTCGCCTCTGCCGCCGGATCCGCCGTGCCCGCCACGAGGTTCGACGGAGCGAGCGGTACGCCGGCCTGGACGATCGGCATGCTGTTCCGCGCCGTCGGTACGGCCACTGCGATCGCCGGGCCGCCCGCGGCCACCGGCCACCCGGTAGCCCGAGCGATCGTGGCTGCCTTCGCCCGGGCCCGCCGTTGAACGCGGACTCCGGCCCCGTCCGGCCGCTGCCGACCTCGGCGTGGTGCCGAACTCGTCACCCGGTTGTTGCCGCTCGGGTCGGCGGCCTCGGCCGGCTGTCCGAGTGGACGGGCCGGAGCGACGGACGCCAGCAGACCGTGAACTGCCGGCGGTCCGTGAGCTATCGGAGTGGCGGTCGCCGGCGAAACCGGCCCGTCGCGACATGCGGGGCTGCCCGTCAACCGGCTGAGCGCTGCCAGACTCTCCTCGGCCGATGTTGTCCCGCCGGCCGGTGCTTTCTCCACGCCGGCGATCGCCGGACTGCGATGTCTGCCCGGTGCCCCGTCGCGCGGAGTTAGCGGCCGGTCGGCCGGTTCGCCGTGCTGAGTAATCAGCCATGTTGGATCCCGATCCGCGGTGTGTCACCGCACAGTACGTGTAAAACAAAATGACCGAGGTCGCCCGGCAAAGCCGGGCGACCTCGGTCATAAGTGTGTCCGGCGACGTCCTACTCTCCCACGCAGTGGCCCGCGCAGTACCATCGGCGCTGAGAGGCTTAGCTTCCGGGTTCGGGATGGGACCGGGCGTTTCCCTCTCGCTATGGTCGCCGAAACTCTATGGAGATATCTGGCTCCACCGCCCTCGCATTCGGGGCGGGAACCGTACCTCAGGAACCGCACAGTGGACGCATGCACTCATCGGCGAACCGATGAGAAGTATTGTGGCAAATCCTCGGCCTATTAGTACCAGTCAGCTGCAAGCGTTACCGCTCTTCCACTTCTGGCCTATCAACCCGGTGGTCTACGCGGGGGCCTTACTCCATGAAGGATGGGAGTCCTCATCTTGAAACGAGCTTCCCGCTTAGATGCTTTCAGCGGTTATCCCTTCCGAACGTAGCTAATCAGCAGTGCCCTTGGCAGGACAACTGACACACCAGAGGTTCGTCCGTCCCGGTCCTCTCGTACTAGGGACAGCCTTTCTCAAGACTCCTACGCGCACGGCGGATAGGGACCGAACTGTCTCACGACGTTCTAAACCCAGCTCGCGTGCCGCTTTAATGGGCGAACAGCCCAACCCTTGGGACCTACTCCAGCCCCAGGATGCGACGAGCCGACATCGAGGTGCCAAACCATCCCGTC
>DASUAC010000117.1:0-5778 GCA_035763985.1 Jatrophihabitans sp.
CACCACGGTGCTGGTGGTGGCATACCTGCGGCTGGTGGCCACCAGCACCCCGTCGGCGACCTCGCGCAGTTCTCGCATGCCGCTCATCCTGCCGTGTCGTCCCGTCCTGCCGTGTCGTCCGGCCGGACCGACCGCCGTCCGTCCGGTGACGTTCGGTTCAGGGCCGGGGCCTTGCCGAGCCGGCGGGACGGTGTCTGCCGGCATGGCATTTTCCGCGCCGCCGAATGCCCGTCCGCCGCGTGCAAAAGGAAGCGCACTCGGTCGTACGGCGTAATGCATTGCCGGCGGCGGACGAACTGCCGCATGGCCGCACCGCGGAGCGGCCGCCGGGGACTGTGGCGCGGCCAGGTTCGGCGGGCTGAGCGCGTGCCGCCGGCCGGCGTGGCAGGTGGCGGACGCGGCAGGCGACCGCGCGGTGACCGAGTCCTTCTGCGGTGCGCGATCGAATGCTCTGACAGGGTTGGTGTGTTAAATCGGTAAAACCCGGATTCGCCTATTGACTCCCGAAAAGCCTAGGTCAATAGTGTGCGATGTCCAGCATGGGTGATTCGCCGGAACCGTTCGCTACACCATAAGAGCAGCCGTCCGGCCCGGCCATTGCACCTGTGCGGCAATCCGGATCGGCCCTCGAGTACGCCATGTTTCCTCGGCCATCGCGCCCATGCCAGTGGAGTCGTGCCCATGCGAGTGGAACGGAGCGCAATGGAACCCACCGACATCTCGGAGGTCATCGCCGCCTGGGCGGTCCGTGATCCGCACGCCCCGGCGGTGCTCGGCGAGGAGTCGCTGGACCGTCGCCAACTGCAGGCCGCGGCCGAGCGGTGGGCCGCCCGGCTGCGCGCCGCCGGCGTCGCTCCCGACGAGCTGGTCGGCGTCCTGCTGCCGCGCGGGGCCGGCCTCGTCGCGGCGGTGCTGGGCGTGCTGCGCAGCGGTGCCGGGTACCTGCCGTTCGACCTCGGCACGCCGCAGCACCGGCTGACCGAGCTGGCCCGGATGGCGCGCCTGCGCTGGCTGGTCACCGACAGCCGGCTGCGTTCGGTCGTCGGCCCGGTCGACGGGCTGACCGTGCTGGAGCAGCCGGCCGCCTCGGACGAAGCACCCTCGGCGCACCGGGCGGCTCAGGCTCGGCCACACCCGGAGCAGCTGGGTTATGCGGTCTTCACCTCCGGCTCCACCGGCACGCCGAAGCCGGTCGGGGTGTCCCGGCGGGCGCTGGCCGAGCACGCCGCGGCGATCGCCGAGAGCTATCGGCTGACCGAGCGGGACCGGGTGCTGCAGTTCGCCAACCCGGCCTTCGACGTCTTCACCGAGGAGGTGCTGCCGACGCTGGCGGCCGGTGCCGCCGTGGTGGTGCTGCCGGACGCGCTGCCCACCCCGGTCGAGCTGGAACGGCAACTGGCCCGGCACCGGGTGAGCGTGGCGAACCTGCCGACGCCGTACTGGACGCACTGGCTCCGCGACCTGGACGGTGACCCACGGCCGCTGCCGTCCTCGCTGCGGTTGCTGGTGATCGGCAGCGAGGCCGGCTACGCGGACAGCCTGGCCCGGTGGCGTGCGCACAGTGCCGTCCCGGTGATCAACGCCTACGGTCTGAGCGAGACCACGGTGACCGCGACCACCGCATGGCTGCCCGCCGAGGCGGCCGAGGTGCCCGACCCACTGCCGATCGGCCGGCCGGTGCGGCCGGTGCTCACCCGGGTGCTGGACGACCGGATGCGGCCGGTGCCGGCCGGCACCCCCGGCCGGCTGTACCTGGGTGGCCGGCTGCTCGCCCGGGGCTACCTGGGCCGGCCGGGGCTGACCGCCGAACGGTTCGTGCCCGACCCGGAGCTGCCCGGCGCGCGGCTGTACGCCACCGGCGACGTGGTGCGCGAGCTGCCCGACGGGGCGCTGCAGTTCCTCGGCCGCGACGACGGCCAGGTCAAGGTACGCGGACACCGGGTGGAACCGCTGGAGGTCGCCGCGGCGCTGACCCGGCACCCGGACGTGCTGCAGGCCCACGTCGAGCCGTACCCGGTCGACGGGCAGACCCGGCTGGTGGCCTACCTGGTGCCCCGGGACGAGCGTCGGGTGCCGACCGCGGCTGCCATGCGGGCGCACGCCCGCCGGCTGTTGCCGGAGTATCTGGTGCCGGCCGGCTTCGCGCTGCTGGACGCGTTGCCCTGCCTGCCCAACGGCAAGGTGGATCGGTCCGCGCTGCCGCCGGTCGAGCCGCGCCGGGGCGGCGGCAGCCACCGTCCGCCGCGGACCGAGCTGGAACGGCAGCTGGCCGAGGTCTGGTGCCAGACGCTGGGCCTGGACCAGGTCGGGGTGACCGACGACCTGTTCGAGCTGGGTGGCCATTCGCTGACCGCCACCCGCATCGCGGCCCGGATCCAGGCCGAGCTGCAGGCCGCGGTGACGCCGGTCGAGGTCATCTCGATGCCGACCATCGAGCGGCTGGCCGAGCTGGTCGGGCAGCGCCGGGGGGCGCCCCGGCCGGACGGGCTGCCGGTGCTCGCCGGCGCGGGCCGTCGCCAGGCCCGGTTGTCCCGCCAGCAGGAGCAGGTGTGGCTGCACACCGAGCTGGCGCCGGACAGCATCGCCTACCACACCCAGACCACGATCAGGGTGGTCGGGCCGCTGGACCTCGACCTGTTCGACCGGGCCGTCACCGAGCTGGCTCGCCGGCACGCAATCCTGCGCACCAGCTACCACCAGCGGGACGGCGAACTGTGCCAGCGGGTACACGACCCGGAACCGGTCCGGGCGCAGCGGCTGGATCTGTCCGGGCTGCCGGCCGCCGACCGGCCGGCCGCCGCCGAGGAGCTGGTGCAGCAGGAGTTGCGCCGGCCGTTCGACCTGACCACCTTGCCGCTGCTGCGCTGGACCGCGATCCGGCTGGCGCCGCAGGAGCACGAGCTGGTCCTGGTCGAGCACCACATGGTGCACGACGGCTGGTCGTTCGCGTTGCTGATGCGGGAGCTCAAGGCGCTCTACAACGGCTTTGCCCGCGGTGAACCGGCGGCGCTGCCCGAGCCCGGCGTGCAGTACCAGGACTACGCCGAGTGGCAGCGGCACGAGCTTGATCAGCTCGCCGCCGGCGATCAGCTCGCCGCCGGCGATCAGCCGGCGACTGGTGCCGGTCAGCCGGGCGCCGGGGGCCCGGTCTTCGCCGGCCAGCTGGCCTACTGGCGGCAGCAGCTGGCCGGGATGCCGGCCCCGGTGACGCTGCCGTCCGACCTGCCCCGGCCGCAGGTACAGACCTACCGCGGCCAGACCTTGCGGATCGAGTTGCCGCCGCAGCTGCCGGCGGCCATCCGGAGCTTCGCCCGGACGCACCGGCTCACGCTGTTCTGCACCATGTACGCCGCGTTCGTGGCGTTGCTGCACGCCTGCACCGGCGAGCAGGACGTCTGCATCGGCTCTGCGTACGCCAACCGGCAGCTGCCCGGCTCGCAGGACGTGGTCGGGATGTTCGTCAACGCCGTCGTGCAGCGCTGCCAGGTCAGCCCGGAGCTGCCGTTCGCCGAACTCGCCCGGCGCGCCCAGCAGGTGGTGTTCGACGCCGCGCAGCATCAGGAGCTGCCGTTCGTGGAGCTGGTCCGGGCGCTGAACCCGCAGCGCGACGCCGCCATCCAGCCGCTGGCGCCGATCCTGTTCAGCGTCAACGACTCACCGCTGCCCGAGCTGGACCTGGCCGGTGCCACCGGGACCATCTTCGAGCGCGGCAACGGCTCGGCCAAGACCGACCTGGACGTGGTGGTGATCCCCCGGGCGGAGAGCCAGTCCGCCGACTCCGGGCAGCTGGACGACCGGATCCTGCTGCTCTGGGAGTACAACGCCGACCTCTACCACGAGGCCACCATGCGCCGGCTGGCCGAGCGGTACCTGCGGCTGCTGGCGGCGGCGGTGGCCGAGCCGGACACGCCGGTCGGCGACCTGTCGCTGGCCGAGGATTCGGATCTGCGCCGGGAGGCTGCCCCCGCGGTGCCGGGCGGCGAATACCGGGACCTCGCCGAGGCGGTGCTGGCGCGGGCGGCGGCCGGCCCGGACGCGCTCGCGGTGAGCTGGCCGGGCGGCCGGCTGAGCTACGCCACGCTGGCCGCCCGAGGCTGCCGGCTCGCCGGGCAGCTGCGCCGGGCCGGTGTCGGCGCCGGGGACGTGGTGGCGCTGCTGCTGCCGCGCGGCCCGGAGCTGGTGGTGGCCGAACTGGCGGTGCTGCTGGCCGGCGGCGTGTTCCTGCCCCTGGATCCGGCCACCCCGGCCGAACGCGTCGGTTACTGCTGTGCCGACGCCGCGGTCCGGTGCGCGGTGACCGGCGCCGGCGAGCGTGGGCCGGTGCCGGCCAGCGTGCCGGTGCTGGCGGTGCCGGACGAGTTGCCCACCGGGTCTCCCGCGATCGGCCCGGACGGGTTTCCCTCGATCGGACCGGACGATCCGGCCTACGTCATCTACACCTCCGGCTCCACCGGTACGCCCAAGGGTGTGCTGGTCAGCCGGGCGGCGCTGGCCAACCTGGCCGGCTGGCAGGTCTCGGCGCTGGAGCTCACCCCGGCGGACCGTTCGGTGCTGTTCGCCTCACCGGCCTTCGACGTGTCCCTCGGCGAGATCTGGCCGACCCTGCTCGCCGGGGCCAGCCTGCACGTGCCGGCCGAGGAGGTCCGGGTGGTGCCGGAGCGGCTGCGGGACTGGCTGACCGAGCACCGGATCACGGTTGCCGACCTGCCCACCACGCTGGCCGAGGCGTTGCTGGCCATGCCGGTGCAACCGGCGTCGTTGCGGTTGCTGCTGACCGGCGGTGACCGGCTGACCGGCACCCCGCCGGCCGGCCTGTCGTACACCCTGATCAATGCCTACGGCCCGACCGAGGCGACGGTGACCGCGACCTGGGCCGAGATCGGCAGCGGGACCGGGACCCGGCCGGCGGGTACCGGGCTGCCCGGGATCGGCCGGCCGATCACCGGCATGGTCGCCCGGGTGCTGGACGGCCGGCGCCGGCCGGTCGCGGCCGGCCTGCCCGGCGAGCTGTACCTGGGCGGGGTGGGGTTGGCGCTGGGCTATCTGAACGAGCCGGGGCTGACCGCCGAACGGTTCGGCCCGGATCCGTTCGGCCGGCCCGGGGACCGGCTGTACCGCACCGGTGACCTGGTCCGCCGGGCGGCCGACGGCTCGCTGGAGTTCCTCGGCCGTACGGACGCCCAGCTGAAGCTGCGCGGCTACCGCATCGAACCGGGTGAGATCGCCGCGGCGTTGCGCAAGTTGCCGGGCATCCGGCAGGCGCACGTGGCGGCCGTAGGCACCGGCGAGCAACTGCGGTTGGTCGGCTACCTGGTGGCCGAGCCGCACCAGCAGGTACGGCCGGCTCCGGCCGAGCTGCGCGAACGGCTCGCGGCGACGCTGCCCAGTTACCTGGTGCCGAACAGCTACTGCTGGCTCGACGAGCTGCCGACCACCCGCAACGGCAAGATCGACCAGCGGCGACTGCCGGTGCCGGAACCGGCCGAGGCGCCGGCCGGCCGGCCCGCGCGCAGCGCTATCGAGCAGCGGCTGGCCGAGATCTGGCAGCAGGTGCTCGGGGTGCCCCGGGTCGGCGTCACCGACAACTTCTTCGATCTGGGCGGGCACTCACTGCTGCTCGGCCGGGTGCACCAGCGGATCACCGCCGAACTGCGGCCGGGCCTGCCGCTGGTGATGTTGTTCCGGTACCCGACGATCGCGGGCCTGGTCGGCCACCTGGACCAGTCGGTGAACACTCGGCCGGAAGCCGGATCCACCCATCCGGGTGCCGGGACGTAC